>PLLD01000101.1 GCA_003141205.1 Gemmatimonadota bacterium | reverse complement strand
ATCGCGCCCGCATCGGCGGCTTCGTGATCAACAAGTTCCGGGGCGACCCAAGTTTGCTGGGGCCCGGGCCCACCATGCTACACGAGCGCACGGCGATTCGTACCCTTGGTGTGTTGCCCTATTGGACGGACCTCGGCCTCCCGGAAGAAGACAGTCTGGGGCTCGCTTCCACGACCGGCGACGCGACCGAGCAGCCCGTCATCGATGTTGCGGTTATCCGACTGCCGCAGCTTTCGAACTTCGACGACATGGATCCACTCAAGCGCGAGATGGGCGTCCGCGTCCGCTGGGTCGCGTCCGTCGCCGAGCTTGGGCAGCCCGATCTTATCGTGCTCCCCGGCACCAAGACCACGATCGCCGACCTTACGTGGCTGCGCTCCGTGGGGCTCGACCGCGCGATCATCGCTCGGCGCCACGCGGGCACCGCGGTTCTCGGCATCTGTGGCGGGTTCCAGATGCTGGGACGCGAGATCGCCGACCCGGACGGCGTCGAATCCTCGATACCCGTTGTCCGCGGACTCGATCTCTTGCCCGCAGTCACGACCTTCCACGGCACCAAAGCGACACGACACGTACGCGCCCGTCCCGCCGCCGCGTCGGGATTACTCGCCCAGGCGCAGAACACGGGCATCAGTGGATATGAGATTCACATGGGCCGTACCCACGCCATCGGCCCGCTCACTCCGGCCTTCACGATCGAGAGCCGCGACGGCGCGGCCAACGCGACGGTGGATGGGATGCTCGATGCCGATGGCGGCACGATGGGCACGTACGTCCACGGGCTCTTCGAGGAGCCGGCGTTTCGCCGCGCGGTGCTGTCCGCGCTCGCGGCGCGGAAGAATCGGACGATCCCGTTCGGTCCTCTTCCGCCCACGCGGGATGCGGCATTCGACGCGCTCGCCGATCTCGTCTCCACGCATCTCGATCTCGACGCCATCCGTCGCATGGCCGGACTGTCGTGCGCAGCCTGACGCTGATTCTGGGCGGCGCACGCTCGGGCAAGAGCACGCATGCCCTCGCTCTGGCTGCGGCTGCCAGTCGCGTTCTGTTCGTTGCCACCGCCGAGCCACGCGATGCCGAGATGGTGGAGCGGATCGCGGCCCACCGGCACGAGCGTCCCGTCACGTGGGACACACTCGAGGAGCCGCGCAACCTTGCCGCCGCCATCGCCCACGGGGCAGACGATTACGACATCGTGCTCATCGATTGCCTGACTTTGTGGGTGAACAACATGCTGGAAGCGGCACCGGACACCGCTCCGGCGTCGTGGGTCGATTCCGTACTCGCGACGTACCGCGCGGGTCGGGCGAGCTGGATCATCGTCAGCAACGAGGTTGGGCTGGGCATCATCCCGGCGACATCCCTGGGGCGCGCGTACCGAGACGCGCTCGGCACCGTCAATCGTCTCGTCGCCGATGCCGCCGACGCGGTGACGCTCATGGTGGCCGGCCTACCGCTGATCATTAAGGGGTCTCGTGGTACATCCAATTCCCAGCCCGGCGGACGCTGACGTGCCCGAGTTCGATGCGACATTCCGGGACACACTGGCAGAGCTACTTGTCTGGCGCCGCGATGTCCGGCGTTTCGCTTGTGGCGCGGTGGACCCGGCGCTGGTGGATCGGCTGGTGGATGCGGCGTGTCGCGCGCCGTCCGTGGGCTACAGCCAACCATGGCGCTTTGTATTGGTGGATTCCCCCGACGCTCGCGCCGCGGTGCGAGCCAATTTTGCGGAGTGCAACGGCGAGGCGCTCACGGCCTATGCGGGCGAGCGCGCTCGGCTGTATGCGGAGCTTAAACTGGCAGGTCTGGACGAGGCCCCCGTGCAACTCGCGGTGTTCGCCGATACGGCGACGGCGTCCGGCAATGGACTGGGTCGCCGGACGATGCCTGAGATGTTGCATTATTCCGTGGTGACGGCGGTGCACACGCTCTGGCTGGTCGCGCGGGCGTGGGGGATCGGCGTGGGCTGGGTATCGATCCTTGACCCGGCCCGGGTGCAGGCTGCGCTCGACGTCCCTCCGACGTGGGATCTCGTCGCCTATCTCTGTATCGGCTACCCGGACATCCAGCATGCGCAGCCCGAGCTGGCCCGCGCGGGCTGGGAGCACGCGGATCCCGAGGCGCGACGTGTCCTGCGCCGCTGAGGCATTGCTGCCGACGGCGGCGCGCACCGCCGTCTCCCCTCCTTAGTGGCCCTTGACCGCGCTCTTGACCTTCGAGAAGAGCCCGCCGAGCCCGGCATGATGCAGGCTCGACCCCGACGATGATCCGTCGGCCGATTGCGTCGCGTTGTCCAACGCGTGCCTGGTCGGGTGCGCGACAAAGGAGTCGGCGACCGCATCGACGTAGTACGGGCGGGCCTGGTCCGTCGGCGTCGCCTTGAGCATCCACAACGCATGACTCGACGCGTTGTCCGACGTCCCCGGGCTCAGGACCGCGCGCCCGACATCCCCGATCATTCCCGCGTGCCGCGCCGTCGCCAGAGCGCTCGGCAGATCCACGAACGTGTCGGGCAGCTTATGGATCGGCGTGAGGATCGGCGGACGCAACGAGTCGAACTGCGTGGGGATACCGCCGCCCATGACGACGACGAGCCGCTTACCGTTGCTGGCCGAGCGGAATTCGAACGACGTCTTATAGTCCGGCCGCCCGCTACCGCGCGTCAGATCGACACTGATCGTCGTCAGCGCCGCGTCTCCAAACCATTGTTGCTGCGCCTTGCCGAGCACGTCACGCGCAGCCTGCGCGACCGACGGCACCGGCGTGGCCGTACCGCTCGGCAGGGCCATGTCGGTCGGAATCACCGTGCGCGCAACCTGATCCACCGGTGCCCGATGTGCGCTGCGCAGCAGCGCGATCCCGATCCCGATGACGAGCAGCGCCGCGGCCGCGGCCGCCCCCCACTTCGCCGTCGGCGGTATCGCTGCGATCGGCGGGAGCTTCGGGAGCGATCGCGTCCGCCCACCGTGCATGGCAGTTTCCAGCTGGGCGATCAGCCGCGCCACATCGTCCTTCCACCGGAGATCGCTCAGGTCGAACGCGTTTCGGCGCGACAGTTCCTTGAGATCGTCCGGCAGCTCCGCCGGCGACGGCATCTGTCCTCCCGCCACGAGCACGGGGATCACCAATAGCCCCTCCCGCCGCAGCGCCGCCGAAACCTCCAGGCGAACGAAATCCCCCGGGTCGTCGATGCGGCGCACTCCCCGCTTCCCCGGTCCGGCCCACCGCTTCCCGATCACGACGAGTATGACCGCGCACTGCGTCACCGCGTCGTCGATCACCTTGGCGAAATCCTGTCCCGGCGCGATGTGATCGATGTCGAAGAACAGCCGCTTCGCCCCGAACCGGAGGCTCATCGCATCGTACAGCCGCCCGACATGTCCCCCGCTATCGTCGCGGCGATAGCTGATGAAGAGCATCGGCGGAGGAGGGGTCACGCCTGCCATGGCTGCGCTCCGCGTGTCATGCGAGTGACGGGGCCTTGAGGCGCACGAAGACCCGCCAGTTCAGCACTTCGTCCCCCATCACACCGGCGGCCGCCTCCGCCAGATCCCCCAGCGATTCGGTCGTCTCCTCGGATGGCGGCGTGCTCGCCATCAAGGAGTGCAGTTGCTCGGCCATCGACTTCGACCGGCGGGCCAGATTCGAGAAGTCTCCCTGCCCCAGGAACCCATGGATCCCCGCCGCGACCGCCGGCAGCAGGATCGCCGCGGGCACGGCAAAGCGCACCCACCACGCCGCCGCTCCGATATCGGCCGCGAGGGACGGCGTTCCCCGCACCGCGCGCGTGACAATGTTGACCGTCGCCAGAATCATCGTTGCCCAGAATATGCCCAGCGCGACCTTGTGCAGGCGCGACCGCACCGCGTCGAAGCGTTGAACAGTACGCCGGTGATACTCGTACTGCGGTCGGATGAAGCGTTCGATCAACAGCGCGCGATACTCCCCGATTCGCTCCGCCGTCAACGCGGCAGGAAAGAGTCCCGCTTCGCGCGTCACAGCGCGCGCATACCAATCGATCCACGCGATCTGCGGGGCCTCGCTCCCCGCCTCCCCCCGCGCCCGAACCGCCCGCAATGGTCGTCCCACCGGCCACAGAAACGCGAGCTGCCGCATCTGCTCGGCTAACGATCGATAGTCGATCCAGCGGTCGTGGTACCGGGCCCGCACGGCGTGCCGGTAGAGGAAAAAGACGACCCACGCGACGATCACCGGGCCGGCGTTTGCCGCAACGCCGCCGACGTGCGCGGCCAGCAGCGCCGTGATGAGCGCGAGCAGATACGGCGTGATCGACGCATCGCGATGCAGCATCCCGAAACGGTTCGCAAGGCCGTCCGCCCAGACGTAGTACGCCCCGAGCGTGCGCATGACCGGCACGGCGATCGCGGAGTCGACGACGGACGGCCGCGTCCAGAGCGATTCCCAGTCTGCGCGCGCACGCTCGATCGTGGACCGGCCCAGCACGACGAAGTGGGGTAGTCGCGGGCGCTCCCACGCGACGAGCCGAACGATGCTCCCGAACAACCCACCCACTCCCCACTCAGGGCGCGTGCGCACGTACTGCGTGAGCGCCGCGGCAATGGTCGGCCCACCGACCACGGCGGCGTGACGTCGGAGTGGCCGCCCGGGCTCTTTTTCGGCCTCGCGGGGCGGAGCCAGCGTGTCCCGGACCACAGCCGCCAGGTCCGGCGTGCCCCCTTCAACGAGCCACCCGTCGGTCGCGCAGAGATCGATGTGCACGATCGGGATCCCCCACTCCCGCGCCTCCACGATGATGTCGCCAAGCTCCGCCGCCGGCCCCACGCTGACCAACACATCGGCGTGCCGAAGCACCGTCCGGTCGGCAACGCATCCGGCGGCGTCCGGGACTCCCGCGATCGCGTACCCCAGTCCACGCGCGACATCCGCCACCACGGCGTGGGGACCGCTCGCGTCCGGCACGATGCAATGCAGGAGGGGCGTACCGGCGTAGACGGCGGCGAATTCGGTCGCGGTCGCCGCCGCGGATTCCTGAATCCGTGCGAGGATCGCCTGCGCCGCCGTGCGCACCCGAGCGAGGTCGCCGTCCCCGGATGGCCATCCCCGCGACTGGTGCGCCGAAACTCCGACGCGCAGCGCGGGACGGGGGCGAGGAGGAGTCTGGGAAGCAGCAGCGTCCATGCGGGAGGCGCGGATTACCGTGGTGCGGGGCTACTAATTTGCACCACAGCGCCCTGATTTGCCTACTATATAGGTATTCTGTCCCCGCATCCCCTCACGCCGTTTCGTCCCTCCCCCATGCGCATCTGCTCCTTCCTCCCCTCCGCCACCGAGATGCTCTACGCCCTCGACCTCGGTCCTTCGGTGGTCGGCGTGAGCCACGACTGTGACTATCCGGCCGACGTGCGGACCAAGCCGGTCGTCATCGAGACCCGGCTCGAGAGCGGGCTCTCAGCGGGCGAAATCGATCGGCTGGTCGCGGCCTCCGTCGGGCAGGGCGAGAGTCTCTACCGCGTCGACACGGGCCGGCTCGCTGCCCTCGCGCCCGACCTCGTCGTGACACAGGCGCTCTGCGACGTCTGCACGATCGACGAAGCGCAACTCGCGCGCGCGGTCCACGCACTCACGCCGCAGCCCGCCGTTCTCACGCTGACGCCGCACACGCTCGAGGATGTCCTCGGCGACGTCGAACGTGTCGGCGCCGCGACAGGTGCGGTTGCCAAGGCCGACGCGCTCGTCGCCAGCCTGCGCGCGCGGATCGCCGCCGTACGCGCGCGCCCCAAGCGGTGGCAGCCGGTCGTCGCCTGTCTCGAATGGCTGTCTCCGCCCTTCGCGGCGGGGCATTGGGTGCCGGAGCTCGTCGAGATCGCGGGAGGGCTCGAGCCGATCGCGCATCGCGGAGCGGACAGCGCGCGCACCACGTGGGAGACCGTGGTCGCGGTCGATCCCGAAGTCATCATCGTCATGCCGTGCGGGTACGATACCCTCGGAGCCGTCCGGGAATACCACGCCGCGGTACTCCCGCCGGAGTGGAGCGACCTCCGGGCCGTGCGCGCACGCCGCGTCTACGCGGTCGACGCGTCTGCGTATTTCTCACGACCAGGCCCTCGGCTCGTCGACGGCCTCGAGCTGCTCGCCACCCTCTTTCACGACGAAGCTCCGACCGCCCCGACCGACCGGTGGCGCCCCCTCTAGGGAGGCCGGTCCGCCGGCGCGCAAGGGGGGTGGCTTGCCACGCCGCCATGACTTCATTAGGTTGAGGCAGCGAGTGAATACCGGGACGGAACCGATTTGAGACCAGTGGACACCTAGGGACCTGGCGATTTGCAGGTCCCCTTTTGTTTTATGGCGCGGTTTCGGCTTGACCACTTGCCGCACGGAGACAGGCTTCGTGCAAACCCGTAGTCGGTATGTACGGTATATCCGGACTCCGACCACACAATTTTTGAGGAGTACCGTTATGCGTACGACCGGCACGGTTAAGTGGTTCAACGACGCCAAGGGCTTTGGCTTCATCACGCCCGAGGGCGGCGCCAAGGATGTGTTCGTCCATCATTCGGCGATTCAGAGCGACGGTTTTCGGTCTTTGGCCGAGGGCGACCGCGTAGAGTTCGACGTCGTCGCGGGCCAGAAGGGCCCCGCCGCTGAGAACGTCACCAAAGTCGCGCGATAAGCTAGCCAAGCGACAATAGCAGGACGAGAGCGCCACGCCGGCTTCCCGGCGTGGCGTTTCTCTTTTCCGGTGTAGTCATTGCGAGCCCACGAAGTGGGCGAAGCAATCTCCCGCCCCTGCTCCGAAGCCCGCGTAGCGGGCGAAGCAATCGCCTGTCCCACCCGGGAATTCCCCAAGACGCGTCTGGTCGCTTTAGCCCCAGCATCCTATCTTGGTACGTCCCGATGCGCAGGGAGCGCACTCCGTGACCACCCTCGATCTGCGCGACCAGTTACAAGCGGCCCTGGGTGCGAGCTACGTCCTGGAGCGCGAGCTGGGACGCGGCGGGATGGCCACGGTCTTCCTCGCCCAGGACGCCAAGCACGGCCGCCCGGTGGCGCTCAAGGTCCTGCATCAGGACCTCGCCGCTTCCCTCGGTCCCGAGCGCTTTCGGCGCGAGATCACCCTCGCCGCCAAGCTCCAGCACCCGCATATCCTCACCGTCCTCGACTCCGGTGAGACGCCCGCCGGGTTGTTGTGGTTCACCATGCCGTACGTCGAAGGGGAGTCACTCCGCGATCGACTGAATCGCGAGCACCAGCTGCCCGTCCCTGAAGCGCTCCGCCTGGCCCGCGAGGCCGCGCTCGCCCTGGACTACGCGCACCGGCACGGCGTGATCCACCGCGACGT
>PLLD01000302.1 GCA_003141205.1 Gemmatimonadota bacterium | reverse complement strand
TCGAGTGCGCGCACCCAGCGGCGCATCGATCCGTATCGGAGCGTGCGGGGCCCGGCCGCATTGGTGCCGGCCATGCCCCCCACCGTACAGAATGCGGCGCTCGCGGGATCGACCGGGAAGCGCAGCCCGCGTGCGCGGGCCGCGGCGTCGACCTCGGCGCACAGCACCCCCGCTCCGACCCACACACTCTGTGTAGTAACGTCGATGGGGCCACGCGTGCGCAGGCGGCTGCAATCGACGATGAGGCCGGGACCGATCGCGCCGCCGGCCACGCTGCTCCCCGACCCGCGCGGGATGAGCGGGACCGCCGCGGCGTGCGCCCAGTGGACGAGCGTCGCGACATCGTCGGGGTCGGTGGGCACCGCCACTGCCCGGGGCAGGATGCGGCCGATGCCCGCGGCCTCCGCATAGACCGCCCGGGCGTCCGGGTCGTCGCGCACGACGCCGTGAAAGCCCGGGATACGGGTGCGCGTCACAGCGGGACCACGACGCGACTACGAGATGAACGACGGAATCAACGTCAGCGGCGCACGCCCGACCCGCTCGACCAGACGTCGAAAGCCGTAATCGCTCGCGACGGCGAGCGGCCCCAGCAGCATGAGAGCCTTCACTTCGCGGCGCGAGATCTTGACCCCGCCGCCGGCGTGGAGCATGGCGGTCGAGCGCGCGAGGTCCCGCGTCGTCGCGTACGCGAACAGGACCGGCAGGGCGCAAAACACGCGTACCGGAAAAGCGCGCTTCGGCACCAGCAGCACGTACTCGAGCGCGTCGGCCAGCCCGGCCTCGGCCAGCTCGACGAAAGGGTCGAGCGCCGCACGATTGCGCGCGAGGTGCTCGGGGCTCAGGAGCGTGCCGTGACCGCTGCCATGCGCGCTCAGTGTGTCGCTCGGGATGTAGATCGCGTTCTCGCGCTCGGCATCCCACGCGATGTCCTTGTGGATGTTGACCGTCTGCAATGCCTCGCCGAACGACACGCAGCGATCGCGCAGAGCGGTGTAGGTGGCGCGCCCGATCCCGGGTGCAAGCTCGCGCCAGAGCTCCGTTAGGAGATGCCCGACCGTCCCGGCCACGTAATAGCAGTACTCGCGGTACTCCCCGAGCGTCTGAATGCGGATTCCGCCCGGGTACCGCTGCACGAACGATTGCATACCGCGCACCATCTCGTGCACCCATTCCTTTATCGCGGCTTGCGCGGCCAGGGGCAGGCTCCGGTACACCTGAAAGACGCAATCGCTGTACTGGACGAGGTGCACGTCGTGCGCCGCACCGGCCAGCTCGATCGCGGTGCGCGGGTACGCGTCGGCGGCCGCCGTGTCATCGAAGCAGAGGATGAATGCCTGAAACAGCTCCGTCTTTCGCTCCGGGGTGGCCGCGGGATCATCCTCGACGGTGTCCGCGATGCGGCACAGGAGGTAGCCGGCCAACACGGCCCGGCCGAGCTCCCCGGGAAGGCACCGGATGCTCAGCGCAAAGGTGCGGGAGACTTCCGGCAGGATCGTCCGGCACATGCGCTCGGCCTCACGGAGGCTGCGCTCGGCCTGCGCCACGGGTCAGATCCCTCCGATGACGACGTCGAGCTCCTGCGCGAGCGCGTCGCGAATCAGATCGGGGAGTGGGAACGCATCTGCCAGCGCCGCCGGAAGCGTCGCGGGCGGTGCGGTTGCGGGCACGGCGACGTTGGCGGCGGTGAGGTAATACCGGCAGTATCCGTCCACCAGCTCGGGGGCCGTGCGCTGCAGCAACAGGAGGCCGCCGCGGACGGCGGCGCGATTCGCGTATCGCTCGGTCACGCCCTGACGCTGCTGAGCGGGGGTCGTATTGTCGACGATCGCCGAGGCCGCGATCCGTCCGACGGCTTCGTGGGCGAAGACGTAGATCGCGGTGATGGCGGTCTGCGTGCTGTCGGGAAAGGATACCGCAATGACGTTGGCGCGCTTCGACTCGAGCTGCGTCCGTCCCTCACCATCGAGGGGCAGAGAGAGCAGGAGATCGCCGGTCTCCTCCTGCGTATTGTTGAGGAAGCGTTGAAACTTCGACCGGTAGGACCGCTGCCAGAGCGAGTCGACGGCCGCGAGCGTGGCGCCCCGCTCGCGCTGTTGGCGGATCCAATACGCGTGATACCAGCGCTCGCTCTCGTCGTCGAGCGACTCGGTGAAGAGCTGGAGCCACTCGCGATCGGCGGCTGACGGGAAAGCGCGCGCCATCACGGCCAGGGTATGCGCTCCCTGCCGGTTGTTCAGCTGGCTCGCGTTTCCCTTCGCCTTGAGAAAGACGGTGATGAGCCCGCGCAGCTCTTCCCAGGTGCCTGTCTCGAGGGCCAGGAACTGCGCGGCCCGAAGATTCGGGTTCAGCGCGAAGCGCGCGTGCAGTTGGTCCCGGTTCGCGTCGAGCTTGGTGAGCACCGACGCCTTGTTCTTTTCCACCGTGATGTCATCGCGATATCCGCGCCGGAAGAGCGGGATCTGCGCGGAGTCGTCCTCGACCATCGCGAATCCATGCAGCCAGAGATCGACGTGCTCGCGAGTCTTGACCGGCCAGGGGAAATCGAGACGCGCTCCGGTCTGCCGGCCTTGCGCGGGAGCGCGGGATGCCACGAGCACGAGGCCAAGCCACACGGCGTGGCCGATCAGCCGTCGCCGGGCTCCGAAAAGCCGGATGTGAGAACGCTCGGGGCCGGGGGACCGGAATCCTCCGCGCCGATTTCCCGGCCGCACGTCGGACAGAATCGCCATCCCATCTCGAGCTCGGCACTGCACGCGGGGCAGAGCCGAACGGTCACGTTGTGCCCGCAATGTGGGCAAAACATAATCGGCTGCTCCTGGGGGAGCGCGCCTCCACAATAGTGGCATTTTCCATGGACGAGGACGGGACCCATAGCAGTCCGACGCGCTGCGGATCAGTGTGTAACGCGCGCGGTTACGTGGCCGGCAGCGGTTTGGCGGCCCGAAACGACGCCGCATCGGGGAACGGCGCGGGTGGATCGATCGTCACGCCGGACGATCGCTCGGCGGCAAACCAGGCCGCGAATCCCGACGGGACCAAGCCTCCCGATGCGGAGAGCTCGGCGGCCGCCCGGGTCGCGAGAAAGTTCGCGTATTCATTTTGTGCGTGTCCGTGATGCCCGCGGACCCACTGCCATGCGTACTCGTGCCCCGATGCGTGAATGGCGGCGATCGCCGCGCGCCAGAGGGCCAGGTTCTCGATCGGCGCTCCGCCGCGTCCCGTGCGTCCGGGGCGCGTCCAGTTTCGGGCCGCCCAGCCATGCACCCACTCCCCCAACCCCTTGATCAGATACAGCGAGTCGCTCGTGAAGATCACTCGCAGCGGGAGGCGTGAGTCCGCGAGGGCGCGAAAGGCCTCGATGGCGGAGCGAAGCGCCATCCGATTGTTCGTGGTGTCCGGGTCGGATACCCAGAAGTCGCGCCGGACGAGCGCTCCCGAGCGCGGATGCCTGTACTCGACGAGGCCGCCCGCGCCGCCGGGATTGGCACCGTCCCGTCCATTTCCCAGGCACGACTCATCGACGTATACCGCCGCGAGCAGTCCCTGGTCCGTTTCCGTAGCTGGAGGCGTGGCCACCGGAATCCGCGGCCCGGACGGGGGGGAAGCGGGCCGGTTAGCGCCGCTTCGCCGGCGCCTTCTTTTTCGGCTTCGGCTTGGCCTTCAGCTTTGGCTTCGGCTTGGCCTTGGGGGTGGCCTTCGCCTTAGGCTGGGCGGCCGGCTTGGGCCCGGCCTTCGGCTTGGGCTTCGGAGCGGGGGCGTGGACCGCCACCTTCTTCGCAACCGGGGGGGGGAGCACTGGGCGCTTGGCCGCGAGGTTCGCCGCCGCGTTAGCGGCGGATGTGGCCGCGGCGGTTGCGGCTGCCAGTGCCGCCGCCTTCGCGTCGTTGGCTGCCTTGACCTTGGACGGCGGTTGGACCGGGTGCGCCGGCCGCTTGGAGTTCGCCGCCTCGGCTTCACGCATCAGCTTGTCCGCCTCGTCCTGCGTCATCTGGCCGCGCCGAACCATGAACTGCACGAGGTCGCGTGCGCTCTCGAGTGCGAACCCCGAGATCCCGGCGGCGGCGCTGACGACGTCCTTCATCGCTGCCGCCATCTTGCTCCCGGCTTCCTGGCTGATCTCCTGGGCGCGCGCCGCCATCTCGGCGACCGTGTCGCGCACATCCACGCCACGGTGTCCGGGCGTCCGCTTGGGGGGTGCCGGGGGCGCGGCGCCGTCGGCCGGGGGCTGGGAAGGTGGTACGGCGGGAGCGGCGGGAGCCTTCACGTCGATCGATGTCCGCGGTTTATCCGCCATATTGGGGGTCCATCCCCCCGCGTTAGAAGTATGACTCGGGTACTCGGGTAGGGCGGCGCTAAGTATATGATTTTTCAGCATCGCTGCAAGCCGGACCCTCTGGCGGGGTGGTGGCCCGATCCCGTCAATTTTTCAGTATTTGTGCGCCACCATTACGACATTCTGCCCCATTCATTATGATAAGGGGGGGCCTGACGCCGCGGGATGAGCCGAGCGGCGTAGTCCAGGCGGCGCGTTTGTATGGGCGGATTGTGTCGGTCACGCAGCAGTGTGGCGGCGGCGGCGCGACCAGGCTGTCCAGAGATGGCACATCGCCAAAGGTCTATACACCATGGGAATTTCGCATTATCCTAGCGCCGTGAAAACGACCGCCGCATCTGCGCCTCCCGACCAAGCTGAAGCAGATCAGGAGATTATCGCACGCGTCCTGGCCGGCCGCCGCGAGGATTTCGCCCTTCTGATCACCCGCTACGGCGATCCGTTGTACCGTCACGCACTGGGGATGACCGGTAGCCCCGATGTTGCGGAGGACATCCTTCAAATGTCTTTCATCAAAGCTTACCAACACCTCGCGGAGGTGCGGGGACGCTTTGACGCCTGGGTGTTCCGGATCGTGGCCAATGGCTGTAAGGATTGGCTCAAGAACATCCGGCGGACGCACCTCAGTTACGATGAAGACGATCAACCTTCGGGCTATGCGACTCCGGAGGAGGATCTCGATCGGACGGAGTTGCGGACCGATCTCGATCGTGCATTAGCGGCGTTGGCTCCCAGCCTGCGGGAGGCGTTCGTCATGAAGCACGTCGAAGGACGGTCGTACGAAGAGATGGCGGATCTACTGGGTACAACGGTTGGAGCGCTCAAGATGCGCGTACATCGCGCGCGTGAGGCACTCCAGGTCCTTTTAGAGGAGAAATACGCGTGATGCTGGACGAGCCGAACCCTCGAGAGCGTGTGGATGGGCGAGCGGAGCCGGCCGCGCGACCCCGGCCGTCGCGGCCCGCGGAATCGGTTATGCCGATTCAGGCCGTCCCGATGCCGGATCGCGAGGTGCCGATCGAGCTCGCCCGCACTCCGGACATGGTGCACGCGTGGCTCGATGGTGAGCTGTCGTTGTCGGCAGTCCGGGGACCGGAATGGGCCCGCCACGTCGAGTTCTGGTCGCAGGTCGACCAGGACGTTGAAGAGCGTCGCCAGATCCATGCGCCGGCGGGTCTCGTCGAGCGCATCATGGCCGCCCTGCCCGAAGCGAGTCCGCGTTTGGTGACGCCCTGGTGGGGCCGCCGAGTGACCATGAACCCCGTTGCCATGGCGATCCTCAGCGCGGGCCTCGTAGCCCTTGGCGCTGCGATCGGCGCCACGCTGCGGCGGTAGTCGCCGCTCCCAGTCGACCGTCCTAGACGAGGTCGCGCCGCAGGAACGCGAGCGCGATCCCGTCGAGGAAGTAGTCCGCCAGGCGCGCTTCCTCCGCGAACCTGGAGTGCAGCAGTAACGTCCGTCCGCCCGCGAGCTCCGGCGCATCGGGGAACTCCACGACGACGAGGCGCGCCCCGGCCCCGGTGAGCTCGGCCACGAAAGCATCAATGAGGGTCCGCGCCACACCGTGGCGCCGCGAGTCCGCCGCGACGGCCATCCCGTGCATTTTCGCGGTGCGGTCCGTCCCCGGTACGAACCCGTAGACCGCGACGCCCACGACCTCACCATCCGCGACGGCGACGACCCCGCCGGCTTCTCCGTCGTTCGGGCCGTCGAGGGCGCGTGCCAACGCCGTTCGCGGGGCCTCCGCGTACAGCGTGTTTCCGAAGGCGGAGGTGAAGAGAGCGCGCGCCGCGGCGGCGTCGGTTGCGGCGAGCGGCCGAACGACGATCGGCGCGAGGGGTGTCGGCGGCGGGATCGTATCGTTCGGGTCCGGCGGGGTGAAAGGCATACGCCTTAGATGTGGATCGCGCGGCCGAGCGCCGCCAGTGCGGCTTCCTTCGTCGCCTCGGATAGCGATGGGTGCGCGTGCACCGTGCCGCCGACGTCATCGGCGCTCCCGCGGTACTCGAAGGCCAGGACGATCTCCGCGATCAGCTCGGACACCGAGGGCCCGATCATGTGGACGCCGAGGAGCTCATCGCTTTCCGGGTCGGCCAGGATCTTCACGAAGCCCGTGACGTCCCCGAGCGTCCGCGCGCGGGCGTTGGCCGAGAAGGGGAACGATCCCGAGCGGAAGGCGCGGCCGGCGGCGCGCAGCTCTTCTTCCGTGGCGCCGACCGACGCGATCTCCGGCCAGGTATATACGACGGAAGGGATCGACGCGTAGTGCATGTGCGCCGGCAGCCCCGCGATCGCCTCGGCGGCCACGATCCCCTCCTCCTCCGCCTTGTGCGCGAGCAGCTTCCCGCCGACGACATCGCCGATCGCGTAGACGTGCGGAAGGTTGGTCCGCATGGCGGCGTCGACCACGATCTCACCCCGCGGGCCCACGGCGAGCCCCAGTGCGGCCGCATCCACGCCGGTCCGGCTCGGCCGCCGGCCGATGGCGACGAGCACCGCGTCGGCCTCGATCCGTTCGGGCGGGGACCCCTCGCGGGCATACTCGACCGTCACGCGCGTCCCGTCGCGATGCGCGGCGGTGACCCGCGCTCCCGTGCGCAGATCGAGTCCCTGCGCGCGGAAGACCTTGTCCGCCGCCTTGATGATCGCGGCATCGAACTCCGGAAGGATGGTTGGCAGCAGCTCGAGGACGGTGACGCGGGCCCCGAGGCGCCGCCACACCGAGCCCAGCTCGAGTCCGATGACTCCGCCGCCGATCACGACGAGGTGGGACGGCACCTCTGCCAGGGCGAGGGCGCCGGTGTTGGACAGCACGCGCTCCTCGTCGAACGGAAGGAAGGGGAGGCCGACGGGGACGGACCCGGTGGCGATGATGATATCCGCCGCTGCGTACGTCGTGGTCGTACCGTCCGGCGCGAGGACGTCGACTACGCCCTTCCCCTTGAGCGTCCCGCGGCCGCGCGCCCACGTGATGCCGTGCTTGCGGAACAGGTACTCGATGCCGCGCGTATTCTGCCCGACGATCTCCGTCTTGCGTCGCTGCATCTGCGCGAGGTCGAGCACGGGCGTGGAGACACCGATCCCGTGCTCGGCCGCGTGCCGCGCGATGAAATCGTAGTGTTCCGAGCTCGTGAGCAGCGCCTTCGAGGGAATGCACCCGATGTTGACGCAGGTGCCGCCCAGGGTGCGGTCCATCTCGACGCACACGGTCGTGCGTCCGAGCTGCGCGGCGCGGATGGCGGCGACGTAGCCGCCGGGTCCGCCGCCGAGCACGAGCACGTCAGTTGTCGTCATGGACGCCGGGATCGAGGCGACGGGAGAGCTAGGCGACCAGCATCGCGGCCGGGTCTTCCATGAGCTCCTTGATCCGGACGAGGAATACTACGGCCTGCTGCCCGTCGACCAGCCGATGATCGTACGACAGCGCCACGTACATCATCGGGCGTGCCACGATCTGCCCGTCGAGCACGACGGGGCGGTCCTGAATCTTGTGCAGCCCCAGGATGCCGACCTGCGGGTAGTTGAGGATGGGCGTCGAGACGAGCGAGCCGAACACGCCACCGTTGGTGATCGTAAACGTCCCACCGGTCAAGTCGTCGAGGCTGAGCTTTCCCTCGCGCGCGCGCTGCGCCACCGTGGCCATCTCGCGCGACAGCTCGAGCATTCCCTTTCGGTCGGCGTCGTGGAGCACGGGAACGACGAGTCCCTGATCGGACGCGACGGCGATCCCCATGTTCACGTAGTGGTGATACACGATCGCGTCGCCCTCGATCTGGGCGTTCAGGAGCGGGTATTTCTCGAGTGCCAGACAGGCGGCACGAACGAAGAAAGGCATGAACGTGAGCCGCACACCCTCCTCTTTCTCGACGCGTGGGCGCAGGCGGTCACGCACGGCGACCACGGCCGACATGTCGATCTCGTTGAACGTCGTCAGATGCGCCGTCTGGAGCTGCGACTGCAGCAGGTTGTCGGCGATCCGGCGGCGGCGGGTGCTCATCCGCTCGCGCGTCTCGCGTGCTGCCGCGGGCGGCGTATCCTGCCGTCCCCGCTTCACGTGATCGATCACGTCCGCCTTGCTTACGACCCCTCCGCGTCCCGAGCCCGCGACGGCGGCCAGATCGACCTGCTCGACCTCCGCCAACCGCTGAGCGGCGGGTGAGGCACGTACCGAGGACGCCGCCGCAGGTGCCGATGCCGCCGCCGGGGGAGCGGATGGGGTGACGGCCGGAGCCGCGCCCACGGCGCGGGCGGAGGTGCTCGCGGCGGGAACGGCGGGAACGGCGGGAACGGCGGGAACGGTGGGAGCGGTGGGGGACACGGCGGGCGCGGCGCGGTCATCGATCTCGCCCAGCGTTTCGTCGACCTTCACGGTGTCGCCTTCGTGCTTCGCCTGTGCGGCGAGCACGCCGGCCTTGAGCGCCGGAACCTCGACGGTGACCTTATCGGTTTCGAGCTCGACGAGCGTCTCGCCGGCGACGACCGCCTCGCCGGGCTGCTTCGTCCACCGTGCGATCGTCGCTTCGACGATCGACTCGCCCAGAGGTGGGACTTTAATCGCGATCATGAATCGCCATCATGTGCCGCGCACGCTAGAATCAGGGACCGCATCGAATGCGCCCAATATAACGGTAGAGGAGAGCGGTGCGAGCACTCACCATCGACGCGCACGGGGGCCTCGAGCAACTGCGCTTTCGAACCGATGTCCCCGAGCCCGCACTCGGCGCGGCGACGGACGTGCGCGTGCGGGTGCACGCCGCCGCATTGAACCACCTCGATCTCTCGGTCGTGCAGGGGCTGCCGGGCGTGTCCATCGTGGCGCCCTGGATTCTGGGTGCGGACGCGGCCGGTGTCGTGGATGCGGTGGGAGCGGAGGTCACCGACGTCGCCGTGGGGGATCGGGTGGCGATCAATCCCGGCCTGAGTGACCGCACCTGCGAGTTCTGCCGCGCCGGAGAGCAGTCGATGTGCGTGCACTTCCGTCTGCTTGGAGAGCATCGGCCGGGGACATTCGCGGACGCCCTCGTCGTACCAGCGGTCAACGTCCGGCGCATCCCCGCGAGCCTGGGCTTCGAGCAGGCCGCGGCGGCGATGCTCGTCGCCACCACGGCCTGGCGCATGGTGCTGACGCGCGCGCACGTGGCGGCCGGCGAGGATGTGTTGATCTGGGGCATCGGTGGCGGGGTCGCGCTTGCGGCGCTCGCGCTGGTGAAGCGGCTGGGTGCCCGGGCCTGGGTCACGTCGGGGAGCGATGCGAAGCTCGAGCGCGCCCAGGCGCTCGGGGCCGATATCCTGCTCAACCACAGGACGCTGGACGTCGCGAGGGAAGTGCGTGCCCGCACCGGAAAGCGGGGGGTCGATGTCGTCATCGACAGCGTCGGACGGGACACCTGGCCCGCGTCCCTCGGGGCACTGGCGCGTGGTGGCCGGCTCGTCACGTGCGGGGGGACATCCGGTCCCGTCGTGGAGACGGACGTGCGCCGCCTCTTCTGGAACCAGTGGACGATCCTGGGCTCGACGATGGGAAACGACCGCGAGGTCGACGCGGCGGTCGGCGCGCTCTCGGAGGGATGGCTCAGGGTGCCGATCGATTCGACGTATGCGCTGGCCGATGGGCGGCCCGCATTCGAGCGCCTCGCATCGGGTGCACGCTTCGGGAAGGTCGTCCTGCGCGTGGCGGAGGGCGGCTGACATGCGCGTCCGCCTCGACCTGCGGTACACGGACTACGACTCGCGCGGCCACGTCAACAACGCGGTGTTCCTGACCTATTTCGAGATCGCGCGGCACCGGGCGTGGCGGGTCCTGACGGGACTCACGGCGGACTTCCCCTTCATCGTCCTCGAAGCGGCCGTGCGGTACCACTCGCAGGCCCGGTTCGGTGATCGGCTGGCCGTCGACATCGCGGTGACCGAGGTCCGGACGAAGGCGTGGGTGTGGAGCTATCGCGTCATCGAGACGCGCGACGAGCGTCTCGTGGCCGAAGGGCATACCGTGCAGGTCATGTTCGATTACGATGCCCAACGCACCATTCCGATCCCGGACGTCATCCGCACCAACCTGACGACGACGGTGAAGGGTGCCTGACGACCCCGTCGGGCCCGGGATGCAGGACGCGCCGGAGACGACCCGCGCGCAGTACGAGCCGGCCGAGGCGGAGGCCATACGCGCGGCCTTCGTGGCGACGGGGGCGGCGGAGTGCCCCCGCTGCCGCGCGCCGATGCTCCGCCGCGCGATCGGCGGCGGGTCATTCGGTCTGGGCTATGCCCGGCGGCGGGAATGGATGCTCTGTCCGCGCTGCCGGCGGAGCGCCATCTTTGACGCCGCGCGCGGAACGCGCACGTAGAAGCACGTACGTAGGCGCACGCACCTGGGCGTGCTCCGCACCACTTCATCGATCTCCACGGGTTCGACCGAACATGCCAATCTCCCGCCGCGATTTTCTCGGTGCCGGCGCCGCCGCAGCCTCCTCCTTACTCGTGCGATCGCCGGGCGCAGGCGACGCGCTCGCCGCATCGCTGGTCCGCCCCGGTCGCGTGGCTCCGAGCCGCCCGGTGGTGATTGCGTCCGCCAACGGCATCCGTGGCGTCTTGAAGGCGTACGACCTCATCACGACGCAGCATGCCGATCCGCTGGATGCCGTGATCGCGGGGGTGAACATTCAGGAGCTCGACCCGGACGATCAGTCGGTCGGTCTCGGCGGCCTCCCGAACGAGGACGGCGTCGTCCAGCTCGACGCGAGCGTCATGCACGGTCCGACCAAGCGGGCGGGCGCCGTGGGAGCGCTGGAGGATATCGCGACTCCGTCGCTCGTCGCGAAGGCGGTGATGGACTACACCGATCACATCTTTCTCGTCGGTGCGGGAGCGCGGAAGTTCGCGATCGAGATGGGGTTTCAGCCGCAGAACCTGCTCACCGAGAAGAGCCGCCAGATGTGGCTGCGGTGGAAGGCCAATCTCAATCCGGATGACAATTGGCTGGATCACTCCGACGACGTGCACGTCGATGGGCTTCTGCACGGCCCCCAGGGGTGGACGCACGGCACGATCAACATGAATGCGGTCGATGGCGCGGGGGACCTGGGCAGCGTCACGACGACGAGTGGCCTGTCGTGGAAGATCCCGGGACGGGTCGGCGACAGCCCGATCATCGGCGCGGGGCAGTACTGCGACAATACGGTCGGTGCCGCGGGATCGACGGGGCGCGGCGAGGCCAACATCAAGGTGTGTGGTGCGTTCCTCGCGGTGGAGCAGATGCGGCAGGGGAAGGATCCCGAGGCCGCGCTCATGACGGTGATGGAGCGGGTGATCGCGATGACGGAAAAGCGGTTGCTGGACGATCGTGGCCGCCCTCGCTTCGACCTGAGCTATTACGCGCTGACCAAGGACGGACGCTTTGCCGGCGCCGCGGCGTACGAAGGCTCGCATTACGCCGTCGCGGACGCGTCAGGCGCCCGGCTCATGCCGTCGGCGTACCTGTTCAAGGCGAGCGAGCGGCCGACGGGCGCCATGACGGGCCGGCTCCCGAGCCATTGACGATGGCGACCGGGCTGCCGCTGACCATGGCGGTGGCCGTCCTGGCGGCGCTCCTCCCCGTGCAGGGATGGGCGCAACGCGCCGCGGTGGTCGCTCCACCGGCGGTCGCTCCACCGGCGGCAGACAGCGCGTGGGATCAGGCGAACGCGCCGATCCTCCCCGACGCCGAGCTGACGCCCGGTGCGACACTCCCGGTGACGGCGGACGATATCTGCGCGCCGGGTTATTCGCGGAAGGTGCGCGACGTCCCGGCGGAGGTGAAGCGAGGGGTGTACGCGAGTTACAGCGTGGCGACGCACGTGCCCGGTGAGTATGAAGTCGACCACCTCATCAGCCTCGAGCTCGGCGGATCGAACGCCGTGCGCAACCTCTGGCCCGAGTCGTATCTCACGTCGCCCTGGAACGCGCATGTGAAGGATGCGCTGGAGAACAGATTGCACCGGGCCGTGTGCGATGGGGTGCTCGATCTTGCGATCGCGCAGCACGATATCGCGAAGGACTGGATCGTCGCGTACAAGAAATATTTCCACCGGAATTTGCCGCTTCCGCGGCGGACGCACTGACGTGGCAGCCAATCACAAGCTCACGATGGTGCTGCAGGGGCGGCGCGTGACGTCGGTCGATGGCGGCCCGGCGACCGCGGTCGTGCATTTCGACGATGGCGCGACGATGACGGTGCAGCTCGGCGCAGGCGGTCTTCCCGCGGTGCCGGCTTTTGGGCGTGTCCGGGCCGTGCGGCAGCAGGGGACGACGCTCGATCTCGACTACGACACGGGTGGCACGCTGGCGCTGGTAACGGCGGAGGCCACGTCGAGCGTGCTGCTGCGCGCGGCGAACGGATCGTTGGAATACGCGGACTGATTCGGGAGGCCAACGAGGAGGTTGCTGCGGGCCTGCGGCCCTCGCAACGACTACGCCGCGTCACCCGAGCCCGGCGTTCTCCGCGGCGACCCGTCCGAGCACGGTGAGATCCCGCTCGCCGTAGCCCCGCGCGAGGGCTGAGACGAAGGCGTCGCGCACGACGCTCGCGATCGGCATCGGCACCTGCGCGGTCTCGGCCGCGGCCAGCGCCAGGCGCACGTCCTTCAGCCCCAGCGCGGCGGTGAAGCTGGGCTCCGCATCGCCGCCGGCCAGCAGCAGCCGCGTGTAGGTGTGGTAGGCCGGGGCATCGAACAACGACGATGTGAGCAGGTCGGAGAATGCCTGCACGTCGATCCCGCTTTTCCGCGCCAGCGTGAAGGCCTCGCTCAGGGCCTCGACCATCGCTCCGAGCAGAAAATTGCCGCCGAGCTTCACGATATTGGCCGCGGCCGGATCGGCTCCGAATCGGTAGGTGCGCTGCCCGATCGCCGAGCAGAGCGGCTCGACGGCGCGGAGGGCGTCGTCCGGTCCCGCCAGCACGACATTGAGCTTCCCCGCGCGGGCGGCCTCGGGCCGACCGAAGACGGGGGCCGACACGTACCGCTGACCGGCAGCAGTGTGCGCGCCGGCCAGCCGCTGGGCACAGGCGGCGCTGATCGTGCTCGCCCCGACATGCACCGCACCGCGCGGCAGCGCACCGAGCATGCCGGCATCCCCGAACACGACATCGTCGAGCGCCGCGTCATCGGCCAGCATCGTGACGACCGCCTCCGCGTCTCGGGATGCCTCGGCGGGAGTTCGAGCGATCGTGGCACCGAGCGCGGCGAGCGGCTCCGCGCGGGCGGCCGTGCGGTTATAAACAGTGAGCGGGTGGCCCGCGGCGAGGATGCGCTCGGCCATCGCGCTCCCCATCCGACCCAGCCCTATGAATCCGACGCGCATGGCCCGGTCGGGCGCTAGGTGCGAACGCGGTTGCGGCCGTCGGCCTTGGCGCGGTAGAGCGCCGCATCCGCACGCGCGAAGAAATCCTCCGCGGCGTCCACCAGCGGAGCGGGGAAGGTTGCCACGCCGATGCTGGCGGTCACGCGGAACTCGCGTGCCGCGGGCGCAGCCGGCGTCGCTGCGTTTCCGTTGGCGGCTGCGGCCGTCGCGGCGGCGGCGGCGGCGGCGGCGAGACTCGAGGGGTCCTCGGGGATCGCGAACCACTGGGCCTCGATCCGCTCCCGGATCCGCTCGGCAAATGCGACGGCTCCCGCCTCGGTCGTCTCGGGGAGGACGATCACGAATTCCTCCCCGCCGTAGCGGGCGACCACGTCGACGCTGCGCACGGCGCTGTTGAGCAATCCGGCGACGTCGCACAGGGTCGCGTCCCCGGCGAGGTGGCCGTGCGTGTCGTTGACGTCCTTGAAGTAGTCCAGGTCGATCATGAGGAGCGTCACGACGGAGTCGTAGCGGCGGGCGCGGTCCAGCTCCGCGGTGAGCCGTTGCGTGAGCGCTCGCCGGTTCAGGAGCTGCGTGAGCGGATCGGTGTGGGCGAGCACCTCGAGCCGTGCGTTGTCGTCGCGGGCGCGGCGCAGCTCGTCCTCCGTCGTCCGGAGCGCGGCGCGGGCGTGCTCGAGGGCCTCGGACATCCGCAGCTGCGTGTGTATCCGGGCGAGCAGCTCGCGTACGCGAACCGGCTTGCTGACGAAGTCGGCGGCTCCCAGCCCGAGCGTCGTGGCCGCCGCCTCCTCGGGCGGAAGGGCCGCGACCATGAGCACCGGGACATCGCGCCAGCGCTCGTCGGCCTTGATGCGTGCCAGCGTCTGATAGCTGTCCGCGCCGGGCAGAGCGGCGTCGAGCAGGAGCAGGTCGGGCGGCTCCTCCTCCAACCGGTCGATCAGCGCGGTGCCCCCGTGGGCGGCGCTCACGGCATAGCCATGCGCCTTGAGAAGCCACGCCGTGGTATGCAGCGCGCTGGCGTCGTCATCGGCGACGAGGATGCGGCGGCGGTCGGTCAGCATGGAGTACTGCATGCGGTGCTCACTCGACCTCGTCGGGGCCGGTGCCATTCGAGTCCGCGCCGTTCACCCCGGCGGCTCCGTCCGCCGCGTCCGCGCCGTCGCCGGCATCGGCGCCCGGGCCGTCCGCATCTTCCGGGACGACGCGCGCGACGGCCGTGACGTGATCGCCGGTGTCCAGCTGGACGAGCTTCACGCCCTGCGCGATCCGGCCGGTCACGCGCACCTGCGCAACCGACGAGCGGATGAGAACTCCCTGCTTGGTGATCAGCATGATCTCGTCCTCCGGGAGCACCTCCATGACGGCCACCACATTGCCCGTGCGCTCGGTGCGATTCACGGTGATGATCCCCTTGCCGCCGCGCGGCTGGACGCGGTACTCATCGAGGGCGGAGCATTTCCCCATGCCGTGCTCGGTGACCACCAGGATCGTGGCCTCGCGCCGGATCACGACGAGGCCGACGACGGCGTCCCCCTCGCGCAGCTCGATCCCCTTCACGCCGGTCGTGTCGCGACCCATGTCCCGGACGTCCTGCTCGTGGAAGCGCACCGAGAGGCCGTGCTTCGTGGCGAGGATGATGTCGTTCGTCCCGCTCGTGATCTGCACATCGATCAGCTCGTCGCCGGGCTCGACCTTGATCGCCTTGAGACCGTTGGTGCGCGAGTTCTCGTATTCGGACAGGGCGGTCTTCTTGACGGTGCCGCGCCGCGTGCAGAACAGCAGGAACTGGGATTCCGAGAAGGTCGTGACCGGGAGCATCGCCTTGATCGTCGTCGAGGGGCTGACGTTGATCAGATTGACGATCGGCCGTCCCTTCGTCGCGCGTCCGGCCTGCGGGATCTCGTGGACCCGGACCTTGAAGCAGCGCCCGTCGTCGGTGAAGAACAGGATGTAGTCGTGCGTCGAGCCGACGAAGAGGTGCTCGATGAAGTCCTGGTCCTTGAGGTCCTGCGCCGAGAGGCCGCGGCCGCCGCGGCGCTGCCGCCGGTACGTGGAGACGGGGGTGCGCTTGATGTAGCCCGAATGCGAGACCGTGATCACCATGTCCTCTTCGGCGATCAGGTCCTCGAT
>PLLD01000098.1 GCA_003141205.1 Gemmatimonadota bacterium | reverse complement strand
TGCTGCTCGACGTGATGATGCCCTACCTGAGCGGGCTCGACGTGCTCGAGCGGATGCGCGCGACTCCGGAGTGGCGGGACATCCCGTGCATCATTCTGACGGCGGCGGGTCAACCGGAGCACCAGCGCCGCGCCGCGACCCTCGGCGCCAACGATTTCCTGACCAAGCCGTTCAGCCCGAAGAAGCTGTACGCCCGCGCGGCGGCGCTCGTGGGCCTGTTGCCCGACACGGGGGGCGCGGCGGGCGACGCCGCGGTATGACGGCCCCGTCCTGGGCCGTGATTCTGGCGGGCGGCGTCGGCTCGCGCTTCTGGCCCGTTAGCACGCCGCAGCGACCGAAGCAGCTCCTCCCGCTCGTCGACGACGATCCGCTGCTGATCAACGCGCTCGACCGGCTCGCGCCGCTCGTGCCGCTCGAGCGGACGCTCATCCTCACGAGTGCGGCACTCGCCCCGGCGATTCTCGCCGCCTGTCCGATTCCGGCGGAGAACGTCCTGGTCGAGCCGGTCCCTGCGGGAACGGCAGCGGCGCTCGCGTGGGCCGCGCTCGCCGTCGAGCGGCGGGCCGGGCCCGCCACGCCGATGATTTGCGTGCACGCCGACTGGGCGATCGGCGACGCCGCGGCATTCCGTGCGGCGCTCGCGAGCGCCGCGACGGTCGCGTCTCGCTACGAGCGTCTGGTGACGGTCGGCATCGTTCCGGTGCGACCCGACATCGGGTATGGCTACATCAAGCTTGGGCCGGCTGTGGAGCCGGGGGTGTTCGCCGTGGATCGCTTCGTGGAGAAGCCCGATCGCGCCCGGGCCGAGCAGATGGTGGCCGAGGGGTGCCTGTGGAACTCGGGGATCTTTGCGTGGCGGGCCGGGGACTTCCTGCGCGAGGTCCGCTTGCGTTCGCCGGAGGTCTCCCCCGCACTCGCCCATCCCGACGACGCGGCCGCCTTCTTCGCGGCGGTCACCCAGCCGCTTGCCGTGGATGTCGCCGTGCTCGAGCGCAGCGATCGCATCCTGGCTCTACCGGGGGCGTTCGCGTGGGACGATGTCGGGACGTGGGCGGCGTTGCGGCGCGTGCGCACCTGCGATCCGGCCGGGAACGCGGTGCACGGTCCGGTGCATCTGGAGGATGCGACGGGAAACGTCGTTCACGCGGAAGGGAACGCCGTCGTCATGTACGGGGTGCAGGATCTGGTCGTCGTGACGCGGGACGGCCTCACGCTCGTGACGACGGTCGATCGGGCCGCGGACCTGAAGACGCTCCTCGACCGGCTCCCCGCGTCCGTCCGCGAGCGCCCCGCGTAGGCGCATGCCGACCGTGGCGCTCTTCCTCTATGATGACGTGCGCGCGCGCGCATTCGCGCCCTTCGCGCTCACGCGCCCCATCGGCGAGCTGCGGATCGGCGCGCCGCTGCAGCGCGAGCGCTGGGAGCGCGTGGTCGGCGCCCGGGTCGAGGCGCACGTAACGGCCCCGCATCTCGCGGATTTTGCGGAGCCGGGCGCCGCACCGGTCCTCGGGCCCGGCGCGCGGATTCCGGGTGGTGCGATCATCGCCAACGCGCGCTTCGTCCCGGGCCTCGGCGAGAAGGTCGGCGCGGGGGACGTCTGGGAATGTGCCGGTGAGGTCGCGGCCGTCCGCATCGCCACGGAGATGCTCGTGAGCGACGTCGCTGGTGGGAGTCGCACCCTGGCGTCGATGGCGCCCGCGGGAGCCGGGCGCGCCGCCATCCGCGGCCGGTGGATCGCGCACGCCTGGGAAATCGTGCGCGATCTCCGCACGCAGCTCAACGACGATCTCGCGGTGCTGGGTCCGACGCTCGACACGGCGAGCCCGGGCGAGGCGCTCGTGCTCCCCGGTGGCCCGCCGGGCGCGCTCTACGTCGAGCGGGGAGCGGATATCGAGCCGTATACGGTGTTCGACACGTCGGGCGGCCCGATCGTGATCCGAGCCGGCGCCAAGGTGAGGGCGTTCACCCGTATCGTCGGTCCCTGTTACATCGGGGAAGGCTCGGAGGTGGCGGGCGGCGGGGAGCGCGTCGACGGGTGCGCGATCGGCGAGCAGTGCCGGATCCATGGTGAGATCAGCCGATCCATCGTCCTCGGGTACACCAACAAGGCGCACGCCGGGTTCGTCGGGGATTCCTATCTCGGTCGGTGGGTCAACCTCGGTGCCGAGACGGTGACGAGCAATCTCAAGAACACGTACGGCCCGGTGCAGATGTGGACCCCCGCCGGCATGCGGGACACGGAGCTTCTGAACCTCGGCTCCCTGATAGGCGATTACGCCCGGACGGGAATCGGGACCCGGCTCACGACCGGAGCCGTCGTCGGGGCCGGAGCGAATGTCTTTCCGCCCGGACTGTCCCCC
The DNA here is from genome assembly GCA_003141205.1 of Gemmatimonadota bacterium. Taxonomy (GTDB): domain Bacteria; phylum Gemmatimonadota; class Gemmatimonadetes; order Gemmatimonadales; family Gemmatimonadaceae; genus FEN-1251. The sequence goes on along the minus strand of PLLD01000098.1, from coordinate 1,416 downwards.
AAGATGATCCCGCCCTTCGCGTGGGGGGATGGCATGACCCCGTTCGAGCGTTTTGCCCTCGAGAAGTTCCTGACCGTGGCCGACCGACAGATGCGGCGGCGCAACGTGAGCCTCGGCGAGCGCGGACGGCGCTACCTCACGGCCGTGCACGAGCAGGCGTCGCTCGTCGCCATCTGAGCAGCGCGCCGATCGCCGGCGCGCTCCCTACAGCAGACGTTTCGGCTCGGCCCGCGGCGGGGGGCTGGCCGGATCCAGCGGTGCCATTTCGGGCGGGCTCACGGGCGACGCCCGCGGCAGGTAGGCGGGCCCCGGGCTCGCCTCGCGCATCACATCACGATTGATGTCGCTCATGCTGCGCCGGAACTCCCGAATCCCCTTCCCCAGCGATTGCCCGATCTCCGGGATCCGCTTCGCCCCGAAGAGCAGCAGCACGACGATCATGATGAGGAGGATCTTCTCTATGCCGATCTCACCCACGGCGTCGCTTTGCTCCGCTAGGAAAGTGGAGAGTAGAAAAAAAGTAGAGAGTAGAAATAAGCAGCGAAACGCCGTTTATCTCTACTCTCTACTTCTCCAACCTCTACTCTCTAGCCCCGAAGGGGCTTAGTACATGCCGCCCATGCCGCCGCCGCCACCCTGCGCGGGCGGGGCCTTGTCTTCCTTCCTCTCGACCACGACCGCCTCGGTCGTCAGGAGCAGTCCGGCGATCGACGCCGCATTCTGCAGCGCCGTCCGCGTCACCTTCGTCGGGTCGATGACCCCGGCTTGCACCAGGTTCTCGTACTTGTCGGTCAGCGCGTTGTATCCAAAGGCATTGTCCTTGGACTCCCGCACCTTCTCGACCACGATCGATCCTTCACCGCCCGCGTTCTGCACGATCATGCGGATCGGCTCCTCGATCGCCCGGCGCACGATCTCGACGCCGATCTGCTCGTCCGCGTCGCCGGTCTTGAACGTCTTGAGAATGCCCTGGGCACGAATCAACGCCACGCCGCCGCCCGGGACGATCCCTTCCTCGACCGCCGCGCGCGTCGCGTGCAGCGCGTCCTCGACACGAGCCTTCTTCTCCTTCATCTCCGACTCGGTTGCCGCACCGACGTTGATGACCGCCACGCCGCCCGACAGCTTCGCCAGCCGTTCCTGGAGCTTCTCCTTGTCGTAATCCGAGGTCGACTTGTCGATCGCCCCACGGATCTCCTTGATGCGGCCCTGGATCTGGTCCTGCGATCCACCGCCATCGATGATCGTCGTATTGTCCTTGTCGATCACGAGGCGCTTGGCCTTCCCGAGGTCGTTGAGGACCGCGTTCTCGAGCTTGAAGCCGACTTCCTCGGAGATGACCTGGCCGGCCGTCAACATCGCGATGTCCTGCAGCATCGCCTTCCGGCGATCGCCGAACCCGGGCGCCTTGACCGC
>PLLD01000185.1:5311-24759 GCA_003141205.1 Gemmatimonadota bacterium | reverse complement strand
TCACACCGAATCTCCGATGGTCCTCATTCAGGATTATCACTTCGCTCTCCTGCCGCGCCTCATCAAGGAGCAGCGCCCCGACGCACGGGTCGCGATATTTTGGCACATCCCCTGGCCCAACTCCGAAGCGTTTCGCATCTGCCCCTGGCAGCGCGAGNNTCTGGCACATTCCCTGGCCCAATGCGGAAGCCTTCGGCATCTGCCCCTGGCAGCGCGAGCTCGTGAGCGGCCTGCTCGGCGCCGACTTGATCAGCTTTCACATCCAGGCCCACTGCAACAATTTCCTCGGCACCGTCGACCGCGTCCTCGAGGCGCGCACGGACTGGGAGCGCTTCGCCGTCAATCGGCAGGGACATCGCACCCTCGTCCGCCCCTTCCCGATCAGCGTCGCCTACGCCGAGCCCAAGCCGGAGGCGGACCTGAGCGGCGAACGGGAGGCCGTCCGGAAAAAGGTCCTCTCCGAGTTGGGGCTGACCGCCCGCTACCTCGGCATCGGCGTCGATCGCATGGATTATACGAAGGGGATCCTCGAGCGGTTCGCCGGGATCGAGCGCTTCCTCGACGAGAATCCCGACTACCTGGGGAAATTCAGCTTCGTCCAGGTCGGCGCCCCCAGCCGAACGAAGATCAAGCGCTATACCGACTTCATTAAGGAAGTCCACGACGAAGCCCAACGCATCAACACCAAATTCCGCTCGGCCGCGTCCCGTCCGATCGTGCTGCTCGAGCGGCACCACACGCATAGCGAGATCGGGCGCTTCTATCGCGCGGCCGACGTCTGCATCGTGACCTCGCTGCACGATGGGATGAATCTGGTCGCCAAGGAATACGTCGCCGCGCGCGATGATGAGCGCGGCACATTGATCCTCAGCATCTTCGCCGGCGCGTCGCGCGAGCTGCCGGACGCCCTCGTGGTCAACCCGTACGACGTCGAGCAGGTCGCGGCGTCGATCCGCCGGGCGCTCGAGATGACCCCCGAGGAGCAGGAGCAGCGGATGGCCCGCATGCGCCGAGTCGTGCGCGAGCACAACATCTTCCGGTGGGCGGGCAACCTCATGGCTGCGCTCTCCGAGATTCGGATCGACAAGCCGGAAGCGGTCGTGGCGTGAGCGAACCCCGTCCCCTGTTCGACGCGTGGGAGGAGGTCGCACCCGCGATCGCCGCTACGCCGCATCTTGCAGTGCTGTCCGATTTCGATGGTGTGCTCGCGGACATCCGCCGTCAGCCCGAAGACGTCGAGATGCGAACCCCGATGCGCGACGCCCTGCTCCGGCTCAAGGAGCAGGGCAATATGGTCGGGGTCGTCAGCGGTCGCCGGCTCGCCGACGTGCGCAAGCACGTCAATCTCCCCGGGATCTGCTACGGCGGCTGCCACGGGTACATGATGCAGGACTCGCGCGGGCGGCAGGTCTCCCTGGTCGATCGGGAGGAGACCGCTCTGCTCAATCGGGTGAAACACCATCTCGGCCCCAAGCTCCACCAGCTCAAGGGGATCAACCTCGAGGTGAAGGAAGCGGGGCTCACCGTCCACTACCGCGCCGCCAGCCCCGTCGCCGCACAAGAGGCCTTCGTGCTGGTCCAGGAGGCCGTCGCCATGGACGAGCGCTTGCAGCTTCTCGGTGGGAAGAAGGTGTGGGAGATCCTCCCCGGGTCCCGCGTGGACAAATGGACCGCCATCCGCGTGCTCATGGCCTTGGAGGATCGATCCGAAGCGCTCGTGATCTACATCGGCGACGACGCCACCGACGAGCGGGTATTCGCGCGCATGCGCGGCATTTCCGTGGTCGTCGGCAAGACCACCGACACCGCGGCGGAATATTTCGTGCAATCACCGTCCGACGTCCGGCAATTTCTCGAGCGTATCGCGGAGAGGAGAGGATGAGGCAGGCGAAAAACCCCTTTCAATTCATTGCGGCATCCTATCTCATTAAGATCGGTCGCGAGCGGGCCCACACTTTGGCCGAGCTGGCGACCTGCCTGAAAGAGGTGCCGGACGGGTCGATCTTCTACCACACCTTCCAGAGCCTCGAGGAGCACCACTACACGGCGTTCTCGAGCGAATTCGCCCAGTGGGTCATGGCGGCGTGCAATCAGACGGCGCTCGCCGAACGCTTGGCGGCGATCGACGTCGCGGATTTCGTCTCGATCGACGGGCTCCGAACGGCGCTCGTGACCGCGATCGAGGAGCACAACGCCCGCCACCCCAACTGGCAGAACAACGTGGCGTTCGAGCCGTTCTATTTCTGCGAAGGGGTCGAGTTCACGCTCCCGCTCGGGATGCGCGCGACGACACTCACGGAGCTGGCGGACGGGATCTGCAAACTGAGCCTTCAATCGCTGCACCACCACTTCATCAGCTCACGGCTCCGACTCCATTTGAAGACCAACGATTTCTCCCACTGGATCGAGAACGAGCTCGACCTGCCGGAGCTGGCGGCGACGCTCAACCGGCTGGACTTTCACACCAGCACGCTCGATGGGCTGCGGGACGACATCGAGACGACCATTCGCGGATGGGCCGCCCGATGACGACCGAAGCGAGCCCCGGCCGAGCGCTCCACCTCGACGACTACGCCGCCGTCGTCGGGCAGCCGGAGGTCGACGAAATCCGCGCGATCGCCCACTACTTGCGCGGGAAGCGCGTGCAGATGGTGAACTCGACCGCCGTGGGCGGTGGGGTCGCGGAGATCCTCGCCCGACTCATCCCACTCATGGAAGAGGTCGGCGTTCCGACCCGGTGGGAGGTCATGACCGGAGGGAGCGAGTTCTTCGCCGTCACCAAGGCCTTTCACAATGCCTTGCACGGCGCTCCGTACGACGGGGTCAAGGAGTGGTTTGACGAGTTCCTCGCGACAAACGAGGAAAATCAGCGCCGCATCAAGCTCGATGCCGATTACGTCGTCATCCACGACCCGCAGCCCGTCGCAATGATCCGGTCGCGCGGCGTTCCGCGCAACCACTGGATCTGGCGCTGCCACATCGACCTGTCGCAGCCGAACCCGGACGTGTGGAGCTTCCTCCGTCCCTTCGTCGAGCGGTACGACGCATCCCTGTTTTCCTCCCCGGAGTTCACGCAGGGGCTGTCGATCCCGCAATACCAGTTCGCGCCGACGATCGATCCCCTCGCCGACAAGAACAAGGAGCTGGAGCCCGAATACGTGCAGAGCGTGTTCGATCGGTTCGGAATCGACACCAAGCGGCCGATCGTCACGCAGATCTCGCGCTTCGACCGGCTGAAGGATCCCGTCGGCGTCATCAAGGCGTACCAGATCGTCCGGAAGTACGCCGATTGCCAGCTCGTGCTCGCGGGCGGGAGTGCGAGCGATGACCCGGAAGGGAACGCCGTGTTACTCGAGGCGCGGGAGGCGGCCGGGAACGACCCCGACATCCATCTCCTGAACCTCCCCCCGTGGAGCTACCTCGAGATCAATGCGCTTCAGCGCGGCTCGACGATCATGGTGCAGAAATCGCTGCGGGAGGGATTTGGGCTGACGGTGACCGAGGCGCTCTGGAAGAAGAAGCCGGTCATCGCGGGCGCGGTGGGCGGGATCCTGCTCCAGGTGCTGCACAAGATCACCGGGATGCTGGTCCACTCCGTCGAAGGGTGCGCGTACCAGATCCGCTATCTGCTCGCGAACCCCGAGATGGCCAAACGCATGGGCGAGAATGGCCACGAGCACGTGAAGGAGAATTTCCTGCTCACGGCGAATCTGAAGCGCTATCTGATCCTGTTTTCGATACTGTCGCGGTCGACGAAAGGGTAGGACGTAAAAGGAGAGGGGCGGCCTACCAGCCTGCGACGACCGCGGGCGACAGCTTCGTGGTATCGCCGACGTAGGCGAAGGCGACGCCGCGCATGTACGTCCGCGCCACGCGCTGCACATCGGCGGGGCTGACCGCCCGCAGCTCATCCACGAATCGATCCGCTTCGCGGTAGTCACCCCGATAGAGCTGCGCCCGCACCAGAAAATTCGCCTGGTCGGCGTTCGTCTCGTTGTCCAGGAAGTACTGCGTGATGAAGAGCTGCACGAGGCGGTCGAGCGCGCGCGGGTTCACGTCCTCCGTTTGCAACCGCTTGACCTCGGTGCGCATGAGCGCGAGCGTCGTGTCCGGGAACTCGGTCGTGACGTAAAATCCCCCGGCCGTCAGCGCATGATCCACGAAGGGCGCTTCCACGGCGTACGACAGGTGCCGCTCGGACCGGATCACGCCGAACAGCTCCCCCTCGAGCGCCGCCGTCGCCACGCGGAGCGCGTGATAATCCGGGCTGTTCGCCGCGGGGCCATGGTAGTAGCCGAGGATGTAGTTCGTCGGCAGCGATCGTTGCGCTTCGGCGAGCTCCGGGGTGCCGGGCCCCGGTGCCGGCGGAATCGTCCAGTGATAGGTGCCGAGCGGGAGGCGGCCGATCGTCGATACGACGAGATGCGTGACCTGCGCGCGCGTGACGTTGCCGACGACGACAACGAGGATGCGCGAGCGCACGATCTGCGTCGTCGCGTACCGCCGCAGCATCGCGCGGGTGAATCCGGCGATCGACTGGGCCGTCCCCGAGATCGAGCGGTCGTAGGGCGTCCCCTGGTATGCCATGCTAGNNATGCTATCGGCAAGCTCGGAGACGAGCGCGTCGGGGCTGTCGCGGCGCTGTCGGACCCCCGAGAGGTATTGCTGGCGCACGAATTCGACGCCCCCGGAATCGATGGCCGGAAACATCAGGCGATCGGCCATGACCGCCCACGTGGGATCGAATGTCCGCACCGTCGCCTGCACGCGAAACGCCGTCCAATCGACATCGGGCTCGACCCCGATCTGCGTCCCGAGCCGAGCGATCGCCTGGCGCAGGGCATCGCGCGATGCGTGCGTCGTCCCGCGCTCGGACACGTCGAGGAGGAAGGGCTCGATCCCTTCGGTTTCCGCCGTCGTCTGCCGCACCCCCCCTAACAGATAGACGTTGGCCGTCACGACCTCGTTCGACGCGACTCGGCGGAGAATGACCGGGATCCCCGCCGCCACGAACTTCGTCGTCATCGTGTCGGCAACGACAGGAACAGCTCGCCCCGTGGGTCGGGGGGGGGCCGCGGAAATCGCCTGGGCGGCCGGAGTGGGGACGAGGGACCCCGCCGACAGCAGCGCCGGCAGATAGATCGATAGCACCGCGGGTCTCATTGTGTCGGCGCTCCCGGAGTCGGCGCTCCCGTGAGATCCGCTTCCGTCAAGCCGATCGACTGCCGGTCCGCCGGCGAGATCAGAACCCCCGTCACGTGCGGCTTCCCGACGATGTACTTCCGGGCGTACCCCTGCAGGTCCGCGGTCGTCCGTGTCGCCATGTGGTCCACATACCCCATGTAGTACTCGAGGCTCGCCACGCTCCACCAGAATCCGATCGTGTGCGTGTAGGTGGTCGTGCGCTCGCGCCCGAACGCCGAGCTGACCTCACGCGATGTTTTTACCTCGGCCAGCTGCTCGGGCGTGACGGCGCTCGCGCTGTCGAAGCGCGTGATCTCGCGGTCCAGAGCCGCGAGGGCGGGACGCAGCTTGTCGGCCGTCGTCTGCCCGCTGATCGTGATCGGCCCCACGTGGTCCAGCGTGTAGTAGTTCACCAGAACTCCCTGCCACAATCCGCTGTCCACGAGAGCGCGCTGAAAGCGGGACCCCGGCTCGTTCATCGTATCGGAGAACACGTCCGCCGCGTACGTGGCGTCGGGATCCGCCCGCACGCTGGGCCCCTGCCACTGCACGAGAACGGTCACGGCGCCCACGTCGGCTTCGGAGATGACAGCCTCGTTGTGGGCGAGCGGAGGGATCGGGGGGATCGGGTTCGCCGCGAACGGATCCGGCGCCCGCGCCCAGTCACCAAACGCCGAATCGGCCACCGCGAACGCCGCGGCCGGTGTGACATCACCGGTGATGAGGAGCGCCGCATTGTTCGGCACGTAGTACGCCTGCTGAATGGCGCGCATCTGCTCCGGGGTCACGTTGCGCACGACCGTCCGGTCGCCGATCACGTTCTTCCGACTCCAGTTCCCCGGCCAGAGCTTCTGCCCCATCTCCCGCGTCAGCGTGAACGCGGGGCTCGCCTCCTGCCGGTCGTACTCGCCCAGGACGACCTCCTTCTCCCGGGCGAGCTCCTCGGACTTGAAGAGCGGGCCCCGCAATGCGGCGGCCATGAAATGCACGCCACCCGAGAGCTGATCCGACGGGAGCGTCACGTAATAGTTGACCCGCTCCTCCTCCGTCGTGCCGTTGTACACGGCGCCCAGCTCGTTCGCGCGCTCGGCGAACAGCTGCCCCTCCGGATACGTGGCGTTGGCCTGGAAGAACATGTGCTCGTACATGTGCGCGAGCCCTTCCGTCGCCGGGGTCTGCGTGAACGACCCGTTCTTGACGTCGATCTCCACCGTCGCCAATGGTACCCCGTGATTCTCGAGCACGATCACCTCGAGCCCGTTGTCGAGCACCCGACGATGGATCGATTGCTCGAGCACACCGCGCTCCGTCGCCGGGCGCGTGGTCCGCTGCGGCGCGGGGCGCCGGGGCACTGGCTGCTGTTGCGCGCCGCTCGGACGAGGCGTCACCCCGACGGACGCCGCCATGGCGGACGCTGCCATGACGGCGAGGCCCACGATGCCATACTTTCTGTGAGTCATGAACGAAAAGGCTCCCCGTTCCCCGTCCCCGGCGCCGCCGGCCGCCCCGCCCCCCGATCTCGACGCGCTCGCGGGCACTCTCGACCCCGCGCGCCTCCGCCGGAACGTAGCGCTCGCCCCGTATACCACCTTCCGTATCGGGGGACCCGCCGATCTGCTGTACGATGCGGCCTCGGCTGACGATCTCGCAAATGCCGTCACCGCCGCCCGCACCGCCGGCGTCCCCGTATTCGTCCTGGGGTTGGGCGCCAACATCCTGGTCGGCGATCGCGGCGTCCGCGGACTCGTGATTCGCAATCGTGCCGCCCAGTTCCGCATCTCCAGCGACGGGCGCCTCTGGACCGAGAGCGGCGCCATCCTGAGCACGCTCATCGCGCAGGCGGTCGCCCACGGATTCTCAGGTCTCGAGCATTACGTGGGCATCCCTACGACCGTCGGCGGCGCGCTCTGGCAGAACCTGCACTTCCTCTCCCCCGCACCCGCGCGCGACCGCACGCTGTTCATCGCCGACATCTTTCGCCGCTGCGAGCTCCTCGGCACCGACGGCGCGCGTCGCATCGCCGACCGCTCGACCATGGAGTTCGGATACGACACGAGTCTGCTGCACCGCACCCACGACATCGTCCTCTCGGCCACGTTCCAGCTCGAGCGCGGCGATACCGACGTCATGCATCGCGTGATGCAGGAGAACCTGAGCTGGCGCGGCGCCAAGCATCCCTGGCTCGAGTACTACCCGAGCGCCGGATCGATCTTCCAGAAGATCGACGGGGAGGGCGCCGGGCGACTGATCGAGCACTGCGGGCTCAAAGGGGCCCACCGCGGCGATGCGCAGGTGTCCATCGTGCACGCGAACATCATCGTGAATCGTGGGCACGCGACGGCCCGGGATGTGCGTGATCTCATCACGACCATCCAGGAGACCGTCGAAAAACAGCGGCATCTGTGGCTGGAGCCCGAGATCGGATTCATTGGCGAGTTCTGAGGCGCCGGCCGACGCGCAACGGGAACACGCACCCGATCCGCTCCCTTGGGGTACTCTCTAGTGACCATCAACGCACCGAGTGTTCGCACATGTGCCACCCTATATACCATCGCATGTATCACATAGCCCGGCGCCGCTCCCTCGCCATCGTAGCTCTGTTCGCCGCCATTGGCGCGGCCGGCACCAGCGGTGCCCTCCGGGCTCAGGACGCAGAGCCACCCGCTCCGCCTGCTCCGCCGTCCGCTCGCGTTCCCACCCCGCCCGACGCATCGGATCCGCCGTCGGTGGCGGGGCGGATCGCGTACCTCGAAGGCGCGGTGTCGTTCCGCCCGGCCGCCGGGGACACGTGGGCGCTCGCGGAACAGAACCGGGCGCTCTCGACGGGGGACCGGCTATGGGCCGACACCGTCGGACGCGCGGAGGTCGAGGTCGGCCCCAATGCCTTCCGGATGTGGAACCAGACCGAAGTCGACGTGGTGCATCTCGACGATCACGCGCTGCAGCTGCGCATCCCGCAGGGGACGGCGACGCTACGGGTCAAAACGCTCGGCGCGGGCGGTATCTACGAGCTCGACGCGCCGAACGCGGCCGTGTCGATCGGCGAGGCGGGGGAATATCGCGTCGATGTGTCCCCCGACGGACTCACGACCAGCGTGATCGTCTGGTCGGGCGATGCGCGCGTGACGGCATCGGGATCCACCTTCGACGTGAATGCGCACCAGGTGGCCACGATTCACGGCGACAGCAGCGCGACGTACAACGTGGCCGATGTCGGATCCCCCGACGCCTTCGATCAATGGTGCGTCTCCCGCGATCAGCGCGAGGACCACGCGACCGTCTCGACCCAATACGTATCGGCGGATATGGGTGGGGTCGAGGATCTCGATGCCGATGGCAGCTGGGCCACGGAGGCGGATTACGGGCCGGTCTGGTATCCGCGGGCCGTCGCCGTCGACTGGGCACCGTACCACTACGGCCATTGGGTGTGGGAAGGGCCGTGGGGCTGGGTGTGGGTCGAGGATGAGCCGTGGGGCTGGGCGCCCTTTCACTACGGTCGCTGGGCGTACATCGGCAACCGGTGGGGATGGTGCCCGGGCGATCGCGTCTACCGTCCGGTCTTCGCGCCCGCACTGGTCGCCTTCGTCGGCGGCGCCGGGTGGGGAGTGTCGGTCGGCTTCGGTGCGGGTCCGGCGGTCGGCTGGTTCCCTCTCGCACCGCGCGAGCCATACTACCCGCCCTATTCCTCCGGTATCGCGTATCGGCGGCGGATCAACGTGACGAACGTGACCAACGTGACGAACATTACCAACATCACGAACGTCACGAACATCTCCTATCGGAATCGCACCGTGCCCGGCGCGGTCGTCGCCGTGCCGCAGGACGCGTTCGCGCGGGGCGAGCCGGTCACGCGGGCGGGACGTCCCGTGCCGCTGGCGGCAGCAGCGTCTGCGCGTGTCATGGGAGCGGGGCCGGGCATTGCCCCGACCTCTGTCAGTCTGGCGCCGGTCCGCGCGGCCGGTGGCCGGTCAGCGACGGCGCCTCCGTCCCGTCTCGCCGCCCGCGGAGTCATGGCCTACCACGCGCCGCCACCCTCGACGGTTCCCTTTGCCGCACAACGTCAAGCGATTACGACGAACGGCGGGCGCCCGCTCACGACCCAGCAGCTGTCGACCGTGCGGGCCAGCGGTCCAGCGGCCGTGCGTGCGACACCGTACCCGGTACGATCGGCCGCTGTCCCTCTGGCGGCGGGGCGCACACTGACGCCGACGCGCGCGGGACTGCCCGTTCCTACGCCGGCTCTCGCGCAACCGCGTGCGGTGGGAACGCCCACGGTGCACCCGTCGTCGCTCGATAGCGACTTCCATGCGCGGAGCGTGCAGATGGAGAGCCGGCACGTGCAGGAGTTCGCGAAGCCGCCGGCCGGCGAGGCACCGCAGGCGCTGGCCGCACGGCAGGAATCGGAGCATGTCGGTTTGCAGAGGCAGTACGAGACCGCGAAGGTGCAAGGCTCCGCGCACTTGCCGGTCGCGACCCCGCGCGCCGTACCGGCCGCCCCGCGCCGTGCGGTAAAGCCGAAGAAGTAGGGGCGGCGGCGGCGGCCCGAAGGGCGCCCGTCCTACAAGCCACCCGCGAGGCGGAACACGAGCTGAAAGCCCGGAGCGCTGCCGCCGCCGCTCAGTGCGTGCGCGATCCCGAGCCCCACGGAGCCACCAAAGAAGCGGAGGAGAAGATCGGCTGACGTCCGGGCGTCCCCGGTCGGTTTCGATGCCGGATATTCCCCGCCCGTGGCGGGATCGATGAGCGGCACGTTGGTCGCGGGATCCACGCGAGGACCGAGTGCGACCAGCGCCTGGCGCGCGGCGAGGGTCGACGCCGCCGCCCACCCGTGCTGCACTTCGAGTGTGAGCGTCGGGGCGGGACTCGGCAGGATGACTCCCTCGATACGGAGCGGAGCGCGCCAGAACGGAAGGGCGTAGCGTATCTGCTCCTGCAGAACGGCGGCCTGATTGCCCCCGAACGCCTTGTAGTCGTAGGCCAACATCCCTTCCGTATAGCCGATCTCGAACAATTGCTGCGGAGGAATGCGCGACGCCACGACGACGCCGGCATCCAATCGGGCACCGACGAGAAAGGGCCCGGCGGTGTGGTTCACCGTGACGCGGGCATCGACGCGCTGCCACGCGAGCTGGCCCGCCGCCGCCTCATATCGGACGCGGGCGCCGATGCCAGGTCCGACGAGCCCCGCATCGACACCGGGGTTGTAGGCGACGACGACGGCGCCGCGGACGTAGTCGCCCTTGAGCACTCCGCGATTCGGCCGGAAGAGCGAATCGCTCATGAGCAGGCTGGAGGGAAAGACTCCTTTCCGGAGCCGAGCACGGTCCCCATCGTCCTCCCCCGGACCAACCTCGATGCGGGTCACGAGGGGGGTCGCCGTCGGCCCGCCCCAGATGCGCGCCACGTACAGGCGCGCCGCGCGCCGATCCACGTAGTCGTAGTTGTCCTGCCCGATCAGGGCGGCGAATCCGGGCCCGGAAAAGCGCGGCGTCGTGAAGTCGTTGGTATTGTCGAGTGTCCGCGATCCCTCGAGCCCGGCAAATAATTGGTTGCGACTCCATTCGAGCGTGGCCGAGCCACGCGCGGTGCGCTCCCACCAGGCCCACCCCGCGTTCGCGCGCGCCGTGAGTCCGGGCGCTCGGTCGCGCAAGGCAACGGCGGCGCCAAACCCGGTGTACAGCCCTTCGACGCGATCGAAGTGGATGATGTCGGCGACCTTGTCCGTGCGAAAATCCAGTCGCGGCGGACCGGTGTCGCGCCACCGGTCGGGCAGCAGATCCTGGAAATCATTCGCGCGAACCGAGGCGGTCGCGAGTCCCAGCGGCGCATCCCATCGCTCCCAGTGAGCCACGCTGTCCGAGGACGCGAAGGTGAGCGCGTGCGGGAGGAGCTGCAGCGTGTCGGCGGCGGGCGGCACGGCGGCGACCGTCGTGTCGTTGAGCGCATAGTCGTGGAAGCGCGTGACGACGCGGAGGACGGACCGCGTATCGCCGGCGGCGGGGGAGCCGATCTGTGCCTCGATGCGCTGTGTCGTCGGGAGCCAGAATTTCCCATCGACCTCGGCGTTCGTGAGGTCGACGAAGAATGCGCCCTGCACGGCGGCATCTTCGATCCGCTCCGCGAGATTGCGGTGCACGCCGCGGACGCTGAAGGTGCCGCGCATGCGCACGATCTGCTTGCGCGCGGCGTCCACGTAGACGTCCCCCTCGAACAACGCCGTCGGCGTATCGATCCGGCCGCGCGGGACGACGTGCACGCGCGCGACGGGGACGACCTCGGCTCCCGCGCGCAGGGTGACGACCGTGTCCCCTCCGGTGAACCGGTAGACCGCCTCGCGGTCCGCCGCGAAGGGATGCACGACCGCCACCGAGGCATCGCTGCCGGCGCGGCGCCGGGCGCGGTGGCGCTGCGTCGTGTCGCTTCCCGCGAAGAGATCGAGACGATTGCCGTAGAGAACGGGGACGGTCCACGCCTGGCGGACGACGCCGAGGGCGGAGAGGTTGAGCCCGGACAGCTGCGCGCGATAGCCGATGACCCGTTGCGTGAACGCGCCCGATCGCACCCACTGCAGGATCGTCTCGACCTGCTCTATTTGGGCTGTGCCTTCCGTCCCGTTCGGCCAGCGCGCGAGGAAGGAGAACTCCGTTTCCGCCCGCGCGCGATACGACGAAAGGCCTACGGGGACGCGGGTGTTCTTGTTCGCGACCGCGGCGACGAGGTCCCGGAGGGCCTGGCTCGCGTAGATCGAATCTGTTGAGGTCGCTTCGCCGGGCAGCCCGCCCTTTTGCTGCGCCGCCACGAGTCCCGGCGCGGCGAGAAGGACCGTGAGGACGCTGCGAAGGGCGAGCGATGCGGGCACGCGGGAAACATATTTGTGCACGATGCCCCTCGCGCTCAAACGCATTACCGTGCCGCGCGTCGTGCGCGAGTATTGGGAGGAGAGCCGAGCTCCAAGATACAGCCTCCTTTTCGCACTGCCCCTCCTTCTGTTGTACGAGGGACTCGCGGCCGTGCTCGACGCGGGGCAGCCGAACGGGATCCGCAACGGCGCCGATGTGATGCTGCGGCAGATATTCGTCGCGGTGTCGGGGCGGTACGCACCGATCGTCTTCGGCGTCACGGTGCTGGGTCTCAGCATCTGGTTCGTGACGCGCGACCTCAAACGCACGCGCGCTCCGCTCGAGGGGGGCGTGTTCGCGACGATGTTCGCTGAATCGTTGACCTTCGCGCTCCTCTTCGGGACCGTCGTCGGCACGGTGACGGCGCACCTCATCCATCCGCACCTCGCGACGGCGTGGCCCCTGGGCCGGTGGTCGCTCGCGCACGCAGGGCTGACACCTCCGCGAATGCTCCCGACGCACGCCGCCACGTCGCGCGCGGCACTCGGGATGATCGGCCGGCAGTCGACCGCCACGCGGGTGATGCTCTCACTCGGCGCGGGTCTCTATGAGGAGCTACTCTTTCGCGTCATCCTCGTCAGCGCGTTCGCCGTGTCCTTCCGCGTGCTCTTCGGGTGGCGGACCTGGGTCGCGGGGATGGCAGCTGCCGTCGCGGCCGCCACGATCTTCGCCGCCTTTCACTACGTCGGACCGTACGGGGATCCCTTTCGGCTGGATTCCTTCGTCTTTCGCCTCCTCGGCGGGCTGGCGTTCAGTGCGCTCTATCTCACGCGCGGGTTCGGGATCACGGCGTGGACGCACGCGCTATACGACCTGTCTGTGTTGCTGGGGTAGGGAGCGCGAACGAGAGGATTGCTTCGGGCCTACGGCCCTCGCAATGACCCTGACGGGTCATCCCTTACGGGTCATCCTTGCTCCAACGTAACACTCACGATATACTTTAGATATATCTTTAGTGTAGATATATCACGTTATATCGTTGGGTGGAGGGAGAGAGATGTTTCGAGACTGGGAGCGCTTTGTACGGGGACCGCGCCACGGCCGGTATCGGGGTGGCCCGGGCGGGCCGTTCAAGGGTCGGATGTTCGAGCAGGGAGACCTTAAGTACGTCATCCTGAAGCTGTTGGCGGAAAAGCCGCGGCATGGGTACGAGGTCATCCGCACCCTCGAGGAACGCATGGGGGGCGCGTACGCACCGAGTCCGGGTGCGGTATATCCGACCCTCACCATGCTCGAAGAGATGGGCTACGCCCACGCGACCACCGACGGCCAGGGGCGCAGGATTTACGACATCACCCCCGAGGGGCGCGCCTATCTCGAGCAGAATCGGTCGCAGGTCGATGAGATCTTCGCCCGGATCGCCGATTTCGCGAGCAATTTCTTCGGCCCGCCCATGGTCGACGTGCATCGAGCATTCCGGGATCTCGCGCGCGCGACGTACGCGACCGCCATCCATGTGAAGGACCCGGTCGCGATCAGGAAGATTCACGATGTCCTGGCCGCCGCCGCGACCGAGATCGAGAGCCTGAGCAAGGAATCCACCCCGGTTCACACGATGGCCGGAGCGTAGCTCCGGCCCGGCCGGCGTCCCTGGCGCGACCAGGGCGCTGCCGGTAGAGTTCTGCTCCCAGTGCCAGCCTTCTTTCTTGCCAGCTTTATCGCGGGCCTGGTCCTCTCAGTGTTCGCGATGCTCAACGGAGTCGAGCGCCGCAGCGGCTTCGCCATCAACCGCGCGATGGTCGCCGGCTTCGCGCTGGTGTTTGGCGCTGTCGGCTACCCGCTCATTCACTCGACGCTGCTGCGCCAGGGCGCCATCCTCGCGATCGCCGGGTTCGCCGGCGCCGTGGGCGCGGCGATCGCGTTCCTGCTCGTCGTCGGATGGGCAATCCCGTCCGCACGCGCCGAGGTCATCGACGAGCGGTTCATCCTTCAAGGATCCTTCGCCCGCGTGACCTCGGTCAGCTCCGATGGAGCGTCGGGGACGATCACGTATGTAGTCGATAGCGAAACGCGAAACGTCCCTGCGCGCGGGCTCGAAGGCGTACGACTTGATGCGGGGAGCGACGTCGTCATAGAGCGCGTCGAGGACGGCGTGGCATACGTGGAGCCATGGGCACAGGTCGAGGCTCGGTTGTAGATTAGCTCGCAGGAAGGGGGGCAGGGCGATGTCGGACGCAGCCATCTTCGTCGTCGTATTCGGCGGGCTGTTCGTGCTCCGCATCATCGCGGCGACCATCTTCTTCTATTACATCCTCCCCCGCGGCGACCGATGCCCGTATTGCGACACGGCGACGATCAGGGTGCAGCCTGCGGGATGGGACCGGCTCGTCCCCTTTCTCCGGAGCAGCTGGTGCCACGCCTGCGGCTGGGAAGGTCTGCTGCGCCCCGGCGCGCTGACCCTGGAGCCGGCCGAGACGAAGCTCCCAGAGCCCGTATAGCCCGGCGCACGTGCCGCAGATGATGCGCGCGATCGTCGTCCGCGCCACCGGCGGCCCTGAGGCGCTCGAGCTGGCCGAGCTGCCGATTCCGACTCCCGGGCCGGGTCAGGCGCTCATCGAGATCGGCTACTCCGGGGTCAACTTCGTCGACATCTACACCCGGACGGGGCTCTACAAGACTCCTCTCCCTGCCGTCCCCGGGAGCGAAGCCGCGGGGGTCGTGCGCGCGCTTGCCTCCGATGTGCACGATCTCTCCGTCGGAGATCACGTGGCGTACGCGATGACGCGTGGCTCGTACGCCGAATACGCCGTCGTTCCGGCGGACCGATTGGTGCGCGTGCCGGTGGGGATCGAAGACCGCGTGGCCGCCGCCGTCATGCTGCAGGGAATGACCGCGCATTACCTGGCGCGCTCCACGTATCCCCTGACGCCGAATGACACCGCCCTCGTTCACGCCGCTGCCGGGGGGGTGGGGCAGCTCCTCGTTCAGATCGCCAAACGCTCCGGGGCACGCGTGATCGGGACGGTCTCCTCCGAGCCCAAGGCGGCGGTCGCGCGCGCGGCCGGCGCCGACCATGTGATCAACTATTCCGCCCAGGATTTCTCCACCGAAGCGCGCCGGCTCACCGACGGGCGCGGTGTGAGCGTCGTCTACGACGGGGTCGGGGCGGCGACGTGGGACGGAAGTCTGAACGCGCTCCGGCCGCGCGGGATGCTCGTATCGTACGGCAACGCGAGCGGCCCTGTTCCACCGATCGCTCCGCTCGTCCTCAGCGAAAAGGGCTCTCTCTTCCTGACGCGCCCGTCGCTTGGGGCCTACATCGCGACCCGGGCCGAGCTGGAGTCGCGCGCGCAGGACCTCTTTGCATGGATCGCCGACGGCTCCCTCCGCGTCGCGATCGATCACGTGTATCCGCTCGAGGACGCCGCCCAGGCGCAGGGCGCGCTCGAGGGGCGGCACACCATGGGAAAGGTCCTGCTTGCGCTACATCGGCAATAAGCGGAAGCTGCTGCCGTTCATCGGCGAGACGATCGACGAGCTCGGGATCGCCGGCGGACGCGTGCTCGATGCGTTCTCCGGGACGGCGACAGTCGGCAGCGCTCTCAAGGGAGCGGGCTTCGCCGTCACGGCGTGCGATCTCCTGCGCTTCAGCTACGTCTTCCAGCGCGCGTACATCGTCGCCGACGCCTATCCGACATTCGACGCGTTGGCGGATGACCCGACCATCCGACGGGTGCGTCGCCGGCGCGATTTCGCGGCGCATCTGGCACAGCATCTCGCGGCGCGGCCCGACGCGACGACCGAGTATCCCTCCGAGCGACGCATGCTGGATGAGATCTGCGTCTACCTCGACAGCTATCTCGACGCCGAATCGGGATTCATCACGACGCACTACGCGGCACCCACCGACCGGGACGCCGCCAGCGAGCAGCGGGGATACTTCACGGCGGAGAACGCGCGGCGCATCGATGCCATCCGTCGCCAGATTCACGAGTGGCGCACCGCCGGCGCCATCGGGGACGACGCCCACGACATCCTTCTCGCCGCTCTCCTCGAAGGCACGGACGCCGTCGCCAACACGGCGGGCGTCTACGCGGCATGGATCAAGGCGTGGCAAGGGAACGCACGCCACCCCTTTCGCATGCGTCCGCGCCCGCTGGTCGTCGGGACGGGACTCGCCTGTGCCGCCCATCATGGTGACGTGAGCGCGCTCGCGCCGACGCTCGGGCACTTCGATCTGCTCTACCTCGATCCGCCCTACAATGCGCGACAATACAGCGCCTACTATCACATCCCCGAGATCCTCGCGACGGGATGGTTCGACAAGACGCCTGAGATTCACGGGAAGACCGGACTCCCGGCCGACGCCGCGCTCAAGTCCGCCTGGTCCGTTCCGGCGCGGTGCGTGGAGGCCTTCCGCGACCTCATCGCGCGGGTCGACGCCGATCACGTGCTCCTCAGCTATAACAGCGAAGGGATCATCCCGGAGGACGCGATCGAGGACATCCTCGTCGCCGCCGGTCGCCGGGGGAGCTATCGCCGGACCGCCCGCCCCTATCGGCGCTATCGCTCCGATCGGACGAGTGCGAAGCGGCAGTATCGCGGCGATGCCGTGGAAGAATACCTGTACTACGTCCGGCTGAGACGCCGCACGCGCCGCGCCGTTCCGGCGTCCGTCGCCGCCTGACGGCGCCACGCGCTTCGACGCCGGGTACAGCATGCGCGCGCTGATCGATCCGGTGCGCGCGCTCACCCGCGAGCAGCGGCACGCCTTCCTGGCCTGCTTCCTCGGCTGGGCGCTCGACGCCTTCGATTTCTTCATCCTCATCTTCGCCGTCCGCGCCATCGCGGCGGATTTCCATACCGGCGTCCGCGACGTCGCGTTGGCGATCACCCTGACCCTCGCGATGCGCCCGGTCGGTGCGCTGCTCTTTGGCGTGGCAGCCGATCGCTTCGGACGGCGCCCGGTCCTCATGGTGAACGTCGTGGCGTATTCGCTGATCGAGCTCGTGTCGGCGGCGGCGCCCTCGCTCCGCGTACTGCTCGCGCTGCGCGCGCTGTATGGCGTTGCCATGGGAGGCGAGTGGGGGGTCGGTGCGGCACTCGCTCTGGAGTCGGTGCCCGCCGCGTCGCGCGGGATGCTGTCCGGACTGCTGCAGGAGGGATACGCGGTCGGCTATCTCGCAGCCGCCATCACCTTCGCTCTCATCTTCCCTCTATTTGGGTGGCGGGGGATGTTCGTCGTCGGCGGTCTCCCCGCGCTCCTGGTGCTCTACATCCGGTCGCACGTCCCCGAGTCGCCCACCTGGCTCGCGGGGCGCGCATCCCTGCAGCGCCCGTCTGCGCTGGGGACGCTGCGCGCGGTGGCGGCCCATTGGCGCACCTTTCTCTACCTGGTGCTGCTCATGACGGCGTTCAATTTCTTCAGTCACGGCACGCAGGATCTGTATCCGACTTTTCTGCAAACGACCCACCATCTGTCGCCCCGAGCCGTCGGGACGATCGCCGCGATCTACACCGTCGGCGCGATCGCGGGCGGGATCCTCTTTGGCACGCTGTCGGAGCGGATCGGCCGTCGCCGAGCGATCGTGCTGGCGGCTCTGTGCGCGCTGCCGCTCATCCCGTTGTGGGCGTACGGCCACACGCCGGTGGCGCTCACGCTCGGGGCGTTCGGGATCCAGGTCATGGTGCAGGGGGCGTGGGGCGTCGTGCCGGCACATCTCTCGGAGCTCTCCCCCGATGCGGTGCGCGGCACCTTTCCGGGGCTGGCCTATCAGATCGGGAATCTCCTCGCCTCGGTCAACGCGACGCTTCAGGCGACGCTGGCCGAGCGCCACGGCGGGAACTTCGCGTTCGCCCTCGCAGCGGTCACCGGGGTCGTTGCGATTTCGGTGGCGCTGATCGCGGGCGTGGGTCCGGAGGCGAAGGGCGTCGCGTTCGGCAACCGGACGGGTTAGAGCCCGCCGCTACAGGAACCGCGTGACGCGATCGACATCGTGGCGGTGCGGGGCGTGACCAGGCTCCCCCGCGACACCCAGCGCGACGATCGCCGGAATCGTGACGTGGGGTGGGAGATCCAATAGCGCCTTCACCGCGTCCGCCTTGAAACCCAGCATCGGCGACGTGACGTAGCCCAGGGATTCGGCGGCGAGCAGCAGGTACCCGAGCGCGATGTAGGAGACCGCGTGTCCCCACGCCGCGAGCGCCTCGGGCGTCTTGCTTCCGATATTGTTGCGGACTCGATCGGCATACTTTGCCTGCGCTTCGGCATCGATGTCCGGGTACGCCAGCTCATGCGCATGCGCGATCACGTCGGGCATGTCGGAGTACAGCACGATGACCGCGGGGGCACCGCCGACCTGCGCCTGATTGTTCGCCGCGACCTGCAGCTTCGCCTTGAGCGTCGGCTCGCGCACGACGACGAAGCGCCACGGCTGCACGTTCATCGGAGAGGGCGCCGACATCGCGGCGCGAAGGATCGCTCGGAGATCCTCGTCGGGGATCGGGTCCGGGGTGTATTTACGGATCGACCGGCGCTGGGCCGCGGCCGCGCGCACGGTCAGCTCTGAAGCGAGACGGGGCACTGGATGGGGAAAAGAGAGGCGAGAGGAGAGAACCCGACGGGCTGCCGGACTAGTCGGCGGAGACACCGTCCAGTTCCCGCGGCGACCGTGCGCGTCGACGCTCGATCTCGATCAGCAGGTTCTGGAGATCGCTCGGACTCACGCCGGAAATCCCTGAGGCCTGAGCGAGAGTAGCGGGGCGGATGGCGGCGAGCTTTTGCCGCGCCTCGATGGTCAGCGACGTCATCGCCGCATACGGGAGGTCCGCGTCGAGGGTGCACGCACCCATGCGCTTGACGCGATCCGCCTGCTCCCGCTCGCGCGCGAAATATCCCGCGTACTTGATCTCGAGATCGGTCGACACCACCGCGTCCCGTGGAAGATCCGCACCGATTCCCGCGGCCGCGAAGAGCGCGTCGAGCGCCACGCCCTGCCGGCGCGCGAGCTCGATGATCCGGACCGGGTGCGCGAGCGCCGTGGTTCCCGCGCCAGCGAGGAGTGCGTCGACCTGCTCCGGCCGAACCGCCGTCTGCTCGGCCAGCGCGAGGGCCTCGTCTTCCGCGGCAAGTCGCCGCTCCGCGGCCTCGCTCTCCCGCTCATCGTAGAGACCCAGCGCGAGGGCGACCGGGGCCAGGCGCCCGAGCGCGTTGTCCTGCCGCACCGTCAGGCGGAACTCCGAGCGGGATGTGAAGAGCCGATACGGCTCGTCGACACCGCGCGTCACGAGATCATCGATGAGCACCGCGATGTAGGACGTCTCGCGTCCGAGGACCAGCGGCTCGCGACCGAGCACGCCGAGGGCCGCGTTGAGGCCGGCCATGAGGCCTTGGCCTGCCGCCTCCTCGTATCCGGTCGTGCCGTT
>PLLD01000185.1:0-5289 GCA_003141205.1 Gemmatimonadota bacterium | reverse complement strand
CTGCACCGGCGCGGGGAGCGATGTCGAGAGCCCGTTCACGTACAGCTCCGTCGTATCGTGCCCCTCGGGCTCGAGGAAGAGCTGGTGCCGCTCGGCTGTCGGGAACTTCACCACCTTGTCCTCGACGGACGGACAATAGCGCGGGCCGCGCGAAGCGATCGCCCCGCCGTACATCGCCGATTCGCCGATGTGCTCGGCGATGAGCGCGATCCCGGCGGGTCCCAACGTCGTGATCCAGCACGGGAGCTGAGCGGGATGCCGGGTGCCGCTCGCCGTCCTGCGTGGCGCGGGCCAGAAATGCGACCACGAGTAATCGAATGCCTCGATCTCACTCTCCTGCGCCTCGAGGCACCCGAAATCGACGGAGCGCCCGTCGATGCGGGGCGGTGTCCCGGTCTTGAAGCGTCCCACGGTGAGGCCGAGCGACTCGAGCTGCTCCGTCAGATGCGTCGACGGCGCCTCGCCCGCGCGCCCGCCGGGCACTTTGCGGTCCGTTCCGATGTGGATGGCCCCGCGGCCGAACGTCCCCGAGGTCACGACGACCGCCTGCGCTCCGAAGCGCCGCCCTTCGCCGGTCTCGATCCCGGTGACGCGCCGTCCCGCGCCATCGAAGCGGAGCCGGCTGACCGTTCCCTGTACCACACACAATGTGTCATAACGCTCGATGGCCGAGCGGACGGCCCGGCGGTAGAGGCCGCGATCGCATTGCGCGCGCGGCGCCCAGACGGCCGGCCCCTTGCCGCGGTTCAGCATCCGGAACTGGAGCGTGGCGAGATCGGTGGCCCGCNNCCCTTGGCCAGGCCGCCGATGGCGGGGTTGCAGGACATCTGGCCGATCATCTCGATCGCGCTCGTGACGAGCGCCGTGCGTGCGCCCAGCCGAGCGGCGGCGACGGCAGCCTCCGTACCCGCATGGCCGCCGCCGACGACGATGACATCGAAGTCGGCTTCACTCGAGTCCATCAATGCAGTCACGGCGGTCGCGGCGGGGCGCTACACGCGCGCGGGATACACTCGCACGCGGCGGGAGCGGCGCCGGCCGAACGCGAGCATCAGCAGGGCCACGATGATGGCGACCCGCAGCAGCGGATTCGGGATCAGGGCAACCAGGCGTCGGTCGAGCCAGCGAAACGTGAAGTAGCGAAGCATCGGATCTCCCGCGCGGTAGTCGACGGGCTGAAATCTATCCGGCGGAGCGGTACCCCAGCGGTGCGGGAGCGGGCTCGGCGGATTACATTCTCCGGCGCACATGGTACCGCCGCCGGTCGCCCTGGTGTGTGCTGCCGGGATCGGGCTCTCATTGGGCCTATTGGGGGGCGGGGGCTCGGTTCTCACGGTCCCCGTTCTGGTGTACATCGTTGGCTACGACCCCAAGGTCGCGGTCACCGTCAGCCTGGGCGTCGTGGGCGCGGCGAGCATCACGGCCGCCGTCGCGCACTGGCGCGCGGGCCGCGTGGACCTGCGGACCGCGATCCCCTTCGGCGGCGTCACGATGGCGGGGTCCTACGTCGGCGCCCGCATCGGCGTCTACATCCCGGGCACGATCCAGCTGATCGCGCTTGCGGTCGTGATGCTGGCGGCCGCCCTGGTGATGCTCCGTCCGCAGCGCGTGGAGCGCGCGACGCATCCGGGTGATACGCACCTCGTGCGCGCGCTCCGGCTCGCACCCGTCGGTGCGGGGGTGGGACTGCTCACCGGGATCGTCGGCGTCGGAGGCGGATTCCTCATCGTTCCGGCGCTCGTCATCTGGGGCGGGGTGGCCATGACCGCGGCGATCGGGACGTCGCTGCTCGTCATCGCGCTCAACTGTGCGACGGGGCTCGCGGGGTACGCGGGGCGCATCGCCGTCCCCTGGGGAGACGCAGGGGCGTTCATCGCGGTCGCGGTGGTATTCGCGCTCGTCGGCACGGTGCTCGCGGGTCGGGTCCCCGCGGCGCGGCTGCGGCGTGGATTCGCCATCTTTCTGCTCGCCATCGGCGCGTTCGTCCTCTATCGCAACCGTGTGGCCCTTCTCCCCTCCTCGGCTGTCGTACATGTACCACGATGAACCTGCATGAGTGATTCCGCTTCCATGATCCTACATCGCATTGTCGAGCCGGCGCTGGCACAGGTCGGGTACCTCGTGGGCTGTCCGGTGACGCGGGAAGCGCTCGCGGTGGATCCGACGCGCGATACCGCGCCGTTCCTCGCGGCGGCCGCGGCGCTCGACCTCCATATCACGGCGGTGACCGAAACGCACATCCACGCCGATTTCGTTTCGGGGGCACGGGCGCTTGCCGCGCAGACGGGGGCCCAGCTGTACCTGTCAGCCGAGGGGGCGGACGACTGGCGCTATTGCTATGCGCGGGATGCGCATGCGGTGCTGCTGCACGATCGCGACAGGATCCACGTCGGCGAGATCACGGTCGATGTCCGGCACACTCCGGGGCACACGCCGGAGCATCTGAGCTTTCTGGTGACGCCGCCCGGGGCCGGCGCGCCGACCGCGATGCTCACGGGGGATTTTCTCTTCGTGAACGACGTCGGGCGTCCCGACCTGCTCGAGCGCGCGGCCGGCGTCGCCGGGTCCGCCGACGCAGGCGCGCGGCAGCTCTATAAGTCGCTGCGCGGTCTCCAGGCGCTGCCCGACACCCTTCCGATCTGGCCCGGCCACACGGCGGGCTCTGTGTGCGGGAAGGCACTCGGGTCCGCGGCGTCGACGACCCTCGGAGCGCAGCGGCTCACGAGCTGGGCGTTCGATGCCCTGAGGGAGGGGGAAGATCGTTTCGTGGCTCGTGCACTCGAAGATCAGCCGGCGCCGCCGGCGTACTTCGCCCGCATGAAGCGCGTCAACCGGGATGCGGCACCGCCCGACCCGTTCGTTGCGCCGACGCTGTCCCACGAGATGCCGCCGCCGGGCGCGCTGGTGATCGATCTACGTCCGGCGGACGCGTTCGCGGCGGCGCCCCTTCCCGGAGCGCTCAACATCCCGCTCGATCGGTCCTTCGCGACGTGGGCGGGCGCGTTGATCGCACCGGAGCGGGAGTTGGCGCTCGTCGTGCCGGAGGGGTGCACCAATTGCGCGGGCGAGGCATCGCGCGTGCTCGCTCTGGTAGGGATCGAGAACGTGATGATCGCGAACTATCCGGCGGGCATCCCGACGGCGTCGGATACGATTCCGCAATACACACCGGACGAGGTGGCGGCGGGCACGCTCTTCATCCTCGATGTTCGGAACGACGGCGAGTGGAGCGCCGGGCATCTGCCCGGAGCGCACCACATCCCGTTGGCGGCGCTGCCCGAGCGACTCGGGGAGCTCCCGCACGATCGAGCGATCGCGGTGCACTGCCAGGGCGGGGCACGATCCGCCATTGCGACGAGTTTCTTGCGGGCGGCGGGGTTCACCGACGCGGCGAATCTCGCTGGCGGACTCGATGCATGGCAACGGGGCGGGCACCCGGTGGTCCGCGGCGAGTGATGGGTCGCGCGCGGGCGGCATATCACGCCGTCTTCGTCGACGCCAGGCATCCCTTGTAGTTCGGGTTCGTAATGATTGATGCCGTTGGCGCCAGTCCGGCGAGCGTCGGAAGCGTCAGATTCACATCCGTCCCGTAATTCGGGATCGGGGCGGGCAGGCTCGGCTGGCTCCCGTTCGCATACGGTCCCGTGGGAAACACCGTGCTCTGGTCCCGTCCGTACTGCCGGATCAAACGCCGGAGATCACCGAGCCGGGATCCCATCCCGAAAAGCCAGAACGCCCGCTCCCGAAACAGGACGCTGACCCGGTCGGCGGCGCTCGCTCCCGTCGTCGAGTCCGACAGTAGCGTGTCGATCGGGGCTGCCAGCGCGAGGTAGCTGCCGGGCGCCCCCGTCCGTAACGCATTGAGCGCCTCCGACCATGCGCCCACATCGTTCGCCTCGAGCGCCGCCTCCGCTTGGATCAACGCCGCTTCGGTTCCCGTCGCCAAGGGTAGAAGAGCCAAATTCACCTCGAATTTCGTCGGGAGATACCACGGCCCACCATCCATCGTCGTGAGCGACGAGTCAAAGGTGAGCCGCGGATCGTGTGCCGAGCGAAAATTCAATCCATTCTCCCCCTCGACATCCGGCACGTTGAACCACCGCGAGTTCTGGACATACGTGGACGCCTGGGTGTACACATTCGGCGTCTCGACGCCACTGCCCGCGTCGAAGCTCGGGGCCAGTTCCGTGTTGTAGACGAAGCCGGCGGGGACGCTCGTCACGGCGGCGCCCGCCGCCGCGTATTGTCCGCGGTCGAGCAGCACCCGTCCCATGCCGACACTCGCAAGCCCTTCGACGGCCGCGTCGCCGGCCGCATGCGCGAGCGCAGAATCGAAGTGACCCACAGCAATGCCGAGGATCGAATCCGCGGTTAACGGCATGCCGTAATACACTCCTCCCGCCGGAAGTATCTGGTCGAGCGGTGTGCCGTCGCAGTAGTCCTCCGCGAGATACAGCTCGGCATACGCCACCAGCGCGTACGCCTCGCCGACTTTCGATTGCCCGCTCGCCGGCTCGAACTGCCCCAGTGCCGGCAGGGAGAGAAGGAGCAGGGATCGCGCGTTCAGTAGCGCCTGCCAGCTCGGGTCGCCGCCCTCTTCAAAGCCCGCGGCGGGAACGGTAAATCGCGCATCGACATTGGCGACGTATGCCGGCGATTCCTGTGTCAGGAACCCACTGAAGGTGAACTCATCCGTCAGGAATTCGCTCCACGTCAATACGCCATTAAAGCCACCCACCACCGCGCCGAAGAGTTGGAACTTCGCGTTGGCAAAGGCCGCCTCGGCACCCGTCTGGTTGGCCAATGTGCCCGCTACCGTCACGCCAGACGGGGGCGGCACGCTCAGGACATCGCTTGGCCGGCACGCAGCCGCGCCGCCCATCATCAGGGTGACGAGGAGGACTACTCGTTGTCTGGTCAGCATCAGAACCCCACGTTGAGTCGAACTACCCAGTACCGCGGCAACGGAACCGACCCTTCATCGCCGCGCACATCGTTGTTCAACTGATACCCATTCGCAGAGGGCTGATACTGTACGTTGTCGCCGGCCGAGTTGACGACTTCCGGATCGACCCCCGTGTAGCGCGTCCAGAGCGCCAAATTCCGTACCGCGCCGGTGACGCTCACGGTCTGCATGCGCAGAGCACGGAGCACGCTGTGCGGCACGACGTACGTCACTGACAACTCTCGAAACCGCACGTACGACCCATCTTCATCCTCTTGCGCAGACCCGCTGAGGTTTTGAATACCTCGCGCTTGCAGCCACCACGGAGCGGCGGGATAGTTTCT
>PLLD01000189.1 GCA_003141205.1 Gemmatimonadota bacterium | reverse complement strand
TTGGCCGCGATCGCGATTCCGAAATTCGCGGCGACGAAGCAGCAGGCCTACATCTCCTCGATGAAGGGCGACATGAACAACCTGGTCACGGCCGAAGAGGGGTACTTCTCGAATTACAACACGTACACCAATACGTATACCTCCGCCACGACGGCCACGAACGCCGTCGCCTGGCACCCGTCGGCCGGGAACAACCCGACCTTCGCCAGCGTGACGTCGAGCGGCTGGAACGCCACGGTCACGAACAACTACGTCCCGACGGCGGCGCCGCAGTCCACCTGTGGTGTCTTCATCGGCGCGGCGACGAGCCCGTTCACCCAGGATTCGATCGAAGGCGCGCCGGCTTGCAAGCCGTAAGCGTCCGACCCGCGATCGCAGATTCACGGCGGGGCCGAGCGACCGGCGGCCCCGCCGTGCGTTGGCGGTGCAATCGCCAATGCATGAAGACGACACCACCCCACTCATCGATCTCAGGGATGCAATGATGCGCGAGACGATCAGCGGGACAATCAGCGGGACGATGTCCCCCCGCCTCGAGCGGCCCGGCTTCACGCTGATCGAGCTGCTGATCGTGGTCGTGATCATCGGCATTTTGGCNNGACCTGAACAACCTGGTCACGGCCGAAGAGGCGTACTTCTCGGACTACAACACGTATACCAATACGTATACCTCCGCCACGACGGCCACGAACGCTGTCGCCTGGCACCCGTCGGCCGGGAACCACCCGACCTTCGCCAGCGTGACGTCGAGCGGCTGGAACGCCACGGTCACGAACAACTACGTCCCGACGGCGGCTCCGCAGTCGACCTGTGGTGTCTTCATCGGCGCGGCGACGAGCCCCTTCACGCAGGATTCGATCGAGGGCGCGCCCGCCTGCAAGCCGTAGCGTCGGTGCGCGAATACGGGAGACCATGTCATGTCGCACGCACCCTCGCGTAAGAGCCCACCGGGCTTCACGCTGATCGAGCTGCTCATCGTGGTCGTGATCATCGGCATTCTTGCGGCGATCGCCATTCCGAAATTCGCGGCCACGAAACAGCAGGCCTTCGTCGCATCCATGAAGGGTGACCTCAATAATCTGGTCACGGCGCAGGAAGCGTATTTCACGAACTACAACACGTACGCGAACACGTTCACGTCGGCGACGACTGCCACGACCGGCGTCATCTGGCATCCCTCGGCCGGGAACAGCCTCGCGTTTGCGAGCGTGACGTCGAGCGGATGGAACGCGACGATGACGAACAACTACGTGCCCACCACCGCGACCCAGTCGACCTGCGGCGTTTTCATCGGAGCGGCGTCGGCGCCGTTCACGCAGGATTCGCTCGAAGGCGCACCCATCTGCAAGCCGTAGTGCCTGCCTGCGAGAGCGCTCTCCGGCAGCCGTTACCTTTTTGGCCGGCAGATCGTGTCTTGCTCAGCATGACCGGTTGAGCGCAACCGGGCCCGTCTACCCAGACGAGCTGGGCCGCATTTACAACGGCACTACAACGGCAGTACAACCGCACGTTAACCCGGCAACCCACGACCGATCATGGCACTGCTGAGCCGCAAAAAGACCACCGTGGGACTCGACATCGGCTCCGGCCTCGTCAAGGTCGCCGTGATCGAGCATGGGCGCGAGCCCGAGCTGGTGCGCGTGGCGATCACGCCCCTCCTGGCTGACGCGATCGTAGACGGCGAGGTGATGGATCCCAATATGGTCGCCGATGCCGTGCAAACGGCGCTCCAGCAGGCCGGCGTGACCGTCAAGGGGCAAACGATCGTGACCGCCGTCGGTGGCCGCGACGTCATTATAAAGAAGATCCAGATCGAGCGGATGAAGGAGCAGCAGGCGCGCGAGCTCATGCGCTGGGAAGCGGAGCAGCACGTGCCCTTCGATGTCGACTCGGTCGAGCTCGACTTTCAGATCCTCGATCCGGACGCGGAAGGGCTCGAGATGAGCGTGCTGCTCGTGGCAGCCAAGCGCGACCTCGTGGAAGGAAAGATTCGGCTCCTGACCGATGCGGGCGCGCCGCCGTCCATCATCGACGTGGACGCGTTCGCGCTCCACAACGCCTTCGAGATGAATCACGCCGACGCGATGACGGGCACGGTCGCCCTGATCAACATCGGTCACGAGATGACCAACATCAACATCCTCGACGATGGCGTGCCGATCCTCACGCGCGATGTCGCGGTCGGCACGCGCCGGCTCCGCGAGGATCTGCAGCGCGACCGCGGGCTGAGCGCCGACGACTCGGATGCTCTCCTCCTCGGCTACGATCGGTCGCCGCACCTGGACGCCGTGATCGAGCGCCGCGCGGATGAGATCGCCGTCGGACTCGAGCGGGCGACCGCGTTTCTGACGTCGGCCTCCCGCTCCGTCGCGCAGGTGCGCGCGGTCTTTACATCGGGGGGGGGCGCCCGGATTCCCGGGCTCACCGAAGCGCTCACCACGCGGCTCAAGCTGTCGGTCGCGCAGGCGAATCCGCTCGCGAACCTGAAGGTGCGTGACGGCGCGCTCGGATCGTTCGTCACCGACGACATTGCTCCCTTGCTCATGTTGCCCATCGGCCTCGCCCTTCGGACCGCCGCATGACCGACACGGCGATTCCGGCTTCCTCCACCGCGACCGCTCATGATTGAGATCAACCTGCTGCCGGGCGCGCAGAAGAAGGGCCGCCGAGGCGCGTCGGCTGGGGGGCTCGGCGCCTCCCTCGCCGCGATCGGCACGAAGGTCAAGGACCCATACCTCGTGGCGGCCGTGGCGTGCATCGTCCTCGCCATCGGCGTCGTCGGGCTCCTGACGCTGCGGCAGGGCCAGCGCGCCAGCGCGATGGCGGTCGAGGAGCAGAAGCAGACCGAGGACTCGACGCGCTTCGCGGCCGTCCTCGCGGAGAAGCGCAAGGCGGAAGCCCAGCGCGATTCCGTCATGCGCCAGCTCGCGATCATCCGGAGCATCGACAACGATCGCTTCGTCTGGCCGCACGTCATGGAGGAGATCAGCCGCGCGATGCCGGAGTACACCTGGCTCATCTCGGTGGACCAGACGAGCGCGCCCACGACCGCCTCTGAAGTGCGGCCGAAGACCGGCAAGGACGCGAAGGCCCCGCCCAAGCCCGCGGGACCGCCCCTGGGCGAGACCGAGACGATGAAGTTCCGCATCGTCGGCAACACGGTCGACATCCAGGCGCTCACCCGCTTCATGAAGCAGCTCGAGGGGTCGCCGTTCGTGCAGAACGTCCAGCTCGAGAAGTCGCTCCTCACCAGTGTGGACGGTAAGGACGTGACCGAATTCACGCTCGACGCGGAGTATCAGGTGCCGGATTCCACGGCCATCCGTACGGTTCCGCTCACCCTGTCGGTGAGGTAGCGGCCGATGGCCTTCCTTCCCAAGACCAAGCGCGAGCGCACGATGGTGGTGGTCGCTCTCCTCGCGATCGCCCTCGTCGCCGCCTTCTGGCAGCTCGTCTATCAGCCCAAGGCCGCCGACCTCGCCGTGCTGCAGGGGCACATCGATTCGCTCGATGTCTCGAACCAGCGCGTCCGCGCCGAGCTCGCGAAGGGGGACATCAACAGTCTCCGCCAGCAGGCGATGCAGTATCAGCAGCATCTCGAGCTGATGCGACAGCTCGTCCCGACGAGCAACGAGGTTCCGGCGCTCCTCGAGCAGGTCTCCACGGCCGCTCGGCGCGTGAATCTCGACATCGATGGTGTCGCACCGCAGCCCGTCATCGGCGGCGACGATTTCGATACGTACCGGTACCAGCTCACGGTGATCGGACCGTATCACGCGCTCGGGGAATTCCTGTCGAACGTCGGATCGCTGACGCGGATCGTGGCGCCCGTCGACATGCACCTGGCGCCCGCATCGAACGAGCAGCGCAAGGACCATCCGGCCAAGGGGACCGAGCAGCTGCTCGCCTCGAAGTTCGAGATCCAGACGTACGTCGCCAAGACCGCGCCCGAGCCGGTCCACGGTCACAAGCCAGGAGCCAAGACGTCATGAACGCGCTCTCTCGTGCCGTCCTGGCACTCGGAGTCGCCGGTGCGCCCGTCCTGACCGGTCCCCTCTCGGCCCAGTCGATGTCGACGCTGTCGGCGGCCAAGGCCGCCGCGACGCGCGCCGTCACCGCCACCAACGCACACACCGCCGCGATGCAGTCTCCATCGCCCGCCAGCGGAACGGCGCCGGCGACACCGGCCGCTCAACCCGCCGCGCCGGCGGCCACCGGAACGCCGGGCGCCACAGCCGGCCCGGGAGCCCCCGGGAGCGATACCGGGGCGCGCACCATCTCGGTGACCGAGCGCGGCGTGCGGGGCGAGATGTCGCTCAATCGCGAGGTCTTCAGCTACGATCGCGGGGGGCGACGGGATCCCTTCGTCTCGCTGCTCAAGAACGGCGACCTGCGGCCCATGCTCTCCGATCTGCGCCTGGTCACGGTCCTGTACGATCCGGCGGGGAAGAACTCGATCGCGGTCCTGCACGACGCGAGCTCGCCCGGGCGCGACCAGTACCGGGTGCGGGTCGGGCAGATGCTCGGCCGGATGCGGATCTCGGAGATCGATCCGCGGCAGGTGGTCTTCACAATAGAAGAAATCGGCTACAACCGCCAGGCCGTTCTGGCGCTCGGTGATTCCACACAAGCGAGGACGCAATGAAGCATTTCTGGACGCTCGCCGCCGTCACGGCTGCGCTGTCCGTGCGCGCGACCGGGGCGGCCGCGCTTGCCCCGACTGGAGCCGTCACCGGTGTCAGCGTCGTCCCCGCGGCTGGACGCGCCGACGTCGTAGTCACGGTCGACAATAGCGTGACCACCCACGACTTCCGGATGACCAACCCGGACCGCATCGTCGTCGACCTCTCGGGCGCGACGCTCGGGATCAGTCCCGATGCGTACGATCGGGTGGTCCGCGGCGGCGTCAGGAATGTGCGCTCCGCGCAATACCGCACGGGCGTCGTCCGCATCGTGATCACGCTCGACGCGCGCCGGACGTACACGCTGATCCGCGATGCGGGCGGTGTCCGCGTCGCGATCGATGCTCCCTCCGATGCGGGCTTCGCGGCCTGGCATTGGGGCATCCATGCAACCGGCCCCGATGCGGGATCGCTCGCCGCAGCCAACAACCCGCCGGCCGCGCCCGCGAATGGGGTAAATGGGGTAACGGATGACAAGCCGGTCGTTGCCACGGCCACGGGCGCCATCGCCCCTGCCAGCGCCAACACCGCGCCAGTCGGCATGCCCGCTCCGGCAGCTGCGGCCGTCCCGGCCGCCGCGCCCGCCCGTCTCTTCCAGCAGACCACGCAATCCACGCAGCCGCGCATCACGGTCACGTACCAGGATGCGGACATCCGCGACGTGCTCGCAGCCTTTGCGGCCTTCTCGGGCCGCACGATCGTCGTCGGTCGCGATGTCGCGGGCACGGTCACGGCGGAAGTGCGCGACCAGCCCTGGGATATCGCGCTGCAATCGATCCTCGAGGCGCAGGGACTCGCCGCGAACGAGGATCAGTACGGCATCATCACGGTCGACAGCTTCCGCAACCTCCTGACCAAGCGGGCGAGCGAGCCCTTGGTGACGGAGCTGGTCGCGATCAACTACGTGAAGGCGAGCTCCCTCGTCGACATGGCGAAGTCGCTGCTGTGGCGGGATTGCGGCTTTCAGGGCGCGGGCAACGGCAACGCCGTCGTCAACACCACCCCCGGTCCGAGCAGCTCGTCGATTCAGAGCGCCACCTGCCCCACGCGCGGGAACGTGGTCGCGGACACGGCGACGAACAAACTGGTCATCACCGATGCGCAGTCGCACATCCAGAACGTGCTGAACTACCTGCGCGCGCTCGACGTGCGGACGCCGCAGGTGTCGATCAAGGCGAAGATCATCTTCATCAACCGCACCGAGTTCACGCAGCTGGGTCTGGCCTACGACATCGGCGTGCAGAACCCGGCGTCGTCGGGGACCTTCTTCAACACGCTCGTCCAGCGGAACATCCCGGGGACGAACGGACAGTCGCAGTACGCGAGCACCCAAACGGTCGTGGACGTCGGCGGCAACACGCTGGCCGCCGTCTCCAACGCGCAGCGGCCCTACCAGTCCGCGTCCGCGCTGAGCCTGCTGTACACTCTCGCCCTCGGAAAATTCTCGCTCACGTCCTTCCTCGACGCGACGCAGGGGTTGCAGCTCTCCGACGTTCAGGCGGAGCCGAGCGTCGTGACGCTGGACAACCGGCCGGCGCACATCCAGGTCGGTGAGGAAACGCCGATCCGCGTGATCGACGCGAACAGCGCCGCGGGCGCGGGCGCGGCCCAGGCAACGGTCACCTTCAAGGAGACCGGTATCATCCTGAACGTGACCCCGCACATCACGACCAACGGGCAGGTTCTCATGGACCTGCACGCGGAACAGTCGCAGCTGCAGAACATCGGCGGCGACCTCGGCTTCAACTTCTTCAAGCGCGAGGCCGACACCCGCCTGCTCGTCAATGATGGCCAGACGGCGGTCATCGGCGGGCTGACGGAGACGACCGTCACCAAGGCGCGGAACTCGATCCCGATCCTGGGCGAGCTGCCCCTCCTCGGCAATCTCTTTTCGCAGACGCAGAACGAGACGGTCAAGCAGGACCTGCTGATCCTGATCACGCCGCACGTCCTGCGCGAGGGTGAGCTCGGCAGCACCAGCAGCATGAGCACGGGCACCGGCATCAAGTAATGCCCCGCGCCTGACCGCGCGCGCACGCACGCACGGGCCCGGCCGGATGGCCGGGCTCGTGTTGCATCCCCCCCTCCCCGTCTGGTAGCGCCCCTCCGGTAGCGGAGCCCTCACGGGGTCCCTACAATTGGCCGCATGCTTCGGTTCACCACTGCGGGCGAATCGCACGGCCCGGCCCTCGTGAGCATCCTCGAGGGGATGCCGGCCGGCCTCCCCCTCATCGCCGCCGACATCGACGCCGACCTCGCCCGGCGACAGCAGGGGTACGGTCGCGGGCGTCGCATGCAGATCGAGAAGGACGCCGTTGAATTCCTCTCGGGTGTCCGCGCGGGCGAAACGCTCGGATCGCCGATCGCCCTCCTGATCCGCAACAAGGATTGGACGAGCTGGCAGGAGATCATGGACCCGGCGCCCCGCGAGGGGGATCCCGGCCCGCGCCGGCGCGCCGTCACGCGCCCCCGGCCGGGGCACGCCGATCTGTCCGGGCTGCTCAAGTACGACCGCGATGATGCCCGCGACATCCTCGAGCGCGCGTCGGCTCGCGAGACCACGGCGCGCGTGGCCGCCGCGGCCATCTGCCGCCGGTTCCTGCGCGAGCTCGACATCCACGTCGCGAGTCATGTCGTCCACCTCGGGGGGATCGACGCCGCCCGCCCGGATCCGTTCCCCGCCGCGGCCGACCTCAATGCCGTCGCCGACCAATCCGCCCTGCGCACGCTCGACGCCGACGCGGAAGCGGCGATGATCGCGCGCATCGACACGGTCAAGCGTGAGGGGAACACGCTCGGTGGCATCTGCGAGGTGGTGTGCGACGGGCTCCCCGTCGGTCTCGGCTCGCACGTATCCTGGGACCGCAAGCTCGATGGCCGTCTGGGTGCCGCGATCCTGTCCATCCCCGCGGTCAAGGGCGTCGAGATCGGGCTGGGATTCGAAGCCGCGCGCCGCAGCGGTGCCGAGGTCCACGATGTGATTGCGCTCGAGCCGGGCCGGCCGCGTGCGGGGAATATCCGGCGTCGGACCAACCGCGCCGGCGGACTCGAAGGGGGGATCACGACGGGTGAGCCCCTCATCGTCCGCGTTGCGATGAAGCCCATCAGCACCCTCATGCGCCCGCTGGAAACCGTGGACACGACGACGCGCGCCACGGCTAGCGCCGTGGCCGAGCGGAGCGACGTGACCGCGGTGCCGGCAATGGGGGTGATCGCCGAGGCGATGGTCGCATTCGTGATCGCGCAGGCCGTGCTCGAGAAATTCGGAGGGGATGCGCTGGCCGAGGTGCGCCGCAACCACGACGCGTACGTCGCGCACCTCGCGGCCCGCATGGCCGATTGACCGCTCGCCATCTCGTCCTCGTTGGGCTTCCGGGCGCCGGTAAATCGACGGTGGGTCGGGCCGCCGCCAAGCGGCTCGGCCGCCCCTTCATAGATCTGGACCAAAGCATCGAGCGTACGGTGGC
>PLLD01000116.1 GCA_003141205.1 Gemmatimonadota bacterium | reverse complement strand
CGCATCGTCGCCCACGACGGTGACGTTGGTGTGGTTCCGACAGAGCCCGCGCAGTATCCGGGCCTGCAGCAGGTTCGTATCCTGGTACTCGTCCACGAGGAGGTGGTCGTACAGCGCCGCGATCCGAGCCGCGACTTCGGGGGAGCTTTCCAGCATCCCCGCCCAGAACAAGAGCAGGTCGTCGTAGTCCACCAGGTTGCGCGTGCCTTTGCGCGCGGTGTAGTCGGCGAAGATCCGCGTGATGTCCGGGAGAAACTCAGCGAACTGCGGGAATTCATCGGCCAGAATGGTCCCGACGGGAATGTCGGTGTTGACGTGGCGAGAGTAGACGCGGTGCAGCGTCTCCTTCTTCGGGAAACGCTTGGTCTTGTCGCCGTAGCCGAGCTGGACCCGTGCCATGTGCATCAAATCCTGCGAGTCCTCCTGGTCCATGATCGTGAAGTTCGCAGCGAGGCCCGCGGCTGGTCCGAAGCGTCGGAGTAGCCGGTGTGCCGTTCCATGGAAGGTGCCACCTTGAACGCGTTGCCCCGATGCTCCGATGAGCCGCTCGACCCGGCCCAGCATCTCGTCCGCGGCCCGGCGCGTGAACGTCAACAGGAGGATTCGCTCCGGCCGGACGCCGCGCTCGATGAGGTGCGCGACGCGGTGCACGAGCGTGCGCGTCTTCCCGGTGCCGGCCCCAGCGATGATGAGGAGGGGACCGTCCCCGTGACGCACCGCCGCGAGCTGAGCCGGGTTGAGGTCTGACATGCGGGCGCGGAATATACTGTCTGTGGATCTCCGGAAGGTCGAGCAGCTGTGGCGTGCTGCATGGATGCGGACGCTCGGGGCGCTGCTGCGCGGGCCGCGCTCGGTACCGCCTCCGGATTGGGATGCGCGTCCCTATCGCGTGCTCTTTCTGCGGTACGAGCGGATCGGTGACCTGATCATGGCAACCGGGATCCTGCGGGCCATCGCGCGCTCCCACCGCACGATCACGGTCGACGCCCTGGTGTCGCCGGCGGCGGCCCCGGTTCTGGAGCAGAACCCCTACGTGAGCCGGGTGCTCACGCTCGACCGCCACTCACGCGGGAGCTACGCCCGGGTCCTCCGCGAGGTGCGCGGAGCGCGCTATGACGCGGTCGTCGACGGCCGCCTCAATCACGCGGCGGCGTATACGTCGACGCCGCTGCTGCTCTTGGCCTCGCGTGCTCCGTACCGGATCGGGACGGGGGGCGGTGCCGCCGACCGCATCTACAACGTTCGGCTGCCGGAGTACGACCGGACAGTACCGTACGTCGAGGGATCCAAGGTGCTCGCGGAGCCGTTTGGCGTCGACCCCTCAACGGTCGATTGGCAGCCGGAGATCTTTCTGTCGGAGACGGAGCGTGCGTGGGCGGACGTCGTGTGGGAGACCACGCGTGGCGGCGCCGGGGGGCGACGCCTCCTGGTGAATCTTTCGGCGTCGGAGCCGCGGCGGCGCTGGGCCGACAGTCATTTCGTCGCTGTGCTGCGTGACGTGCGCACCCACTGGCCGGCCATACCGATCGTGCTGATCGGATTGCCGTCGGAGTGGGAGCGCGTCCATGCGGTGGCCGACGCGGTCGGTGAGGGGGTGCGGGCCGAGCCGACGCCGGATCTCCGACATGCGCTGGCTTTGGTGGCGAGGGCGGAGCGGGTCATCACGCCGGATACGAGCATCTCGCATGCCGCCTCGGCGTTTCGGCTCCGGTCGGTCGTTCTGCTCAAGCGAGAGCATCACCCTTACGCACCCTGGAACACGCCGGCCGAGCTCGTCTTCTGGGATGGGAACACGATCGCAGGGCTGGCCGAGGCGCCGGTGATCGCCGCCGTGCGACGGCTGCTGGAGGGGTAGTGGATCGGCTAGTCGTCCGCTGCCGCCAAGCCGAACGTGGAGGCGAAGGCGGCGGCGGCAGCGGTCGTTGCCGCGTAGCGCCGCGCGCGGGTAGGGTCGACGGGTAGCGCGATCGACGTCATGTCGACGCCGGCGATGCCGCAGGGCACGATCAGGTCGAAGAAGGAAAGATCGGTCGACACGTTGAGCGCGAATCCGTGCCAGGTCACCCAATCGCGCGCGTGCACGCCGATCGACGCGATCTTGCGCCCGTTGGTCCAGACCCCGGTTAGTCCCGTGCGCCGCGTGGCCGGGATCCCGAGAGTCATCAGGACATCGATCAGCGCCTGCTCGATTTGGCGAAGATACCAGTGCAGGTCCTGGCGGTGGGGCGGCCGCTTGAGATCCATGATCGGATAACCGACGAGCTGTCCCGGGCCGTGGAACGTCACATCGCCCCCCCGTTCGACCTCGACCACCTCGACGCCCCGCGCCGCGAGCGTATCGGGCGTCGCGATGAGGTGCCGCGCCCCGCGGGACCGGCCGATCGTGACGACCGGCGGGTGCTCGACCAGGATCAGAACATCTTCGGTCAGCGTGCCGGCGATGCGCGCGCGGGCCATCTCGCGCTGGCGCTCGAGCGCCTGCCGATACGGGAGCAGC
Source organism: Gemmatimonadota bacterium (assembly GCA_003141205.1). Taxonomy (GTDB): domain Bacteria; phylum Gemmatimonadota; class Gemmatimonadetes; order Gemmatimonadales; family Gemmatimonadaceae; genus FEN-1251. Next base: position 5,779 of record PLLD01000116.1, on the reverse strand, counting down.
CCGAGATCGAGGACGCGCAGCGGTGGCGCGACCTCGGAGAGGACCCTCTCGGCGACGACGTCAGATGTTGAGGGCACGCCCCAGGGAATCGAGCGCCGCTTCGGCGACCGCCTCGGACAGCGTTGGGTGTGCATGGATCGCGAGCTCGATCTCCTCCACCGTAAATTCATTCTCCCGGGCCACCGCGATCTCGTGGATCAGCTCCGTCGCGTGCGCGCCGATGATGTGCGCCCCGAGGATCTCGCCGTATTTGGCGCCGCGGATGATCTTCACGAAGCCATCGGTCTCCCCCGCCGTTCGCGCGCGCCCGTTCGCTGAAAAGGGGGCCTTCCCGACCTTGTATTCGAGCTTCTGGGCCTTGCAGGCCTCCTCCGTGAGACCGATCGAGGCGACCTCCGGGTGACAATAGGTCGCATTCGGAATGTTCCCATAGTTCACCAGATGCGGCTGCCTGCCCGCAATCGCCTCGGCCGCGACGATCCCCTCGCGCTCCCCCTTGTGCGCGAGCATCGGGGGACCGGCCACGTCGCCGATCGCGTAGATCCCCGGCGCCGTCGTCTCGAGTCGTTCGGTGACCTTGATGAAGCCGCGGTCATCCAGCTTGACGCCGACCGATTCGAGCCCGATCCCCTCGACGTTCGGGGCCCGGCCGGCGGCGACGAGGACGGTGTCGACGGAGAGCGTCGTCGCATCCGCGCGGTCCTTCCCGGACTTGACCGTTAACGTCACTGCGTCTGCGCCGACCGAGACGTTGCCGATCTGCGCGTTGGTGAGAACATCGATCTTGCGGCGCTTGAATGCGCGGGTCAGCTCCGCCGAGAGGTCCGCGTCCTCGAGGGGCAGGATCGTGGGGGCGATGTCGGTCAGGGTTACCGCCGCGCCAAACGCGTTGAAGACATCGGCGAACTCACATCCGACGGCGCCGGCACCGACGATGGCGATCCGCTTGGGGGTGCGCGGGAGAATGAGCGCCTCGTCCGAAGAAATGACGGTCGTCTTATTGAGCTCGAACCCCGCGCGCGGGAGACCGCGCACCCGCGACCCGGTCGACAGCACGATGGCCCGCGTCGCGGTGTGGGTCTCCGTTTTTCCATCGGCGAGCTTCACCGCCACGGTCTTGCCGCCGGTGAGCGAGCCCGTCCCGCGAATCCAGGTGATCGTGTTCTTCTTGAAGAGAAACTCGACCCCCTTGGAGTTCTGCTGCGAGATGCCACGCGACCGCTTCACGGCCGGCGCGTAGTCGAGCGTGACGTCGCCGACCGTGATCCCGTGCTCGGCGGCATGCCGGACCTTGGTCGCGAGCGAGGCGCTCTCGAGAAGTGCCTTGGCCGGTATGCAGCCCCAGAGCACGCAGGTTCCACCAAGGCCCTCGCGCTCGACGACCGCAACTGTCAGCCCGAGCTGCGCCGCGCGGATCGCGCCGACGTATCCGGCGGGACCGGCACCAATGAAAATCACATCGTAGGAGGCCATCAGTACACCAGCATCAGAGGGTTTTCGATTAACCGCCGGAGAGTTTGCAGGAACTTCGCGCCGGTCGCGCCGTCCACGGCGCGGTGATCGCAGCTCAGGGTCACGCGCATGCGGCGCCGGATCGCGACGGCGCCGTCCACGACGACCGGCTTTGCCTCGACGGCGCCGACCGCGAGGATCGCCGTCTCGGGCGGATTGATGATCGCGGTGAACTGATCGATCCCCAGCATTCCGAGATTCGACACGGAGAAGGTCGAGCCGGTGTATTCCGCCGGCGTGAGCGTGCGGGCGCGCGCCTTGGCGGCCAGCGCGCGCGCTTCCCCAGCGATCTGGCCCAGCCCCATTTGGTCGGCGTCGAAGAGGACCGGTGTGATCAGTCCGTCGTCGATGGCGACCGCCATGCCCAGGTGCACGCGGTGGTGCTGTCGAATGCGGTCCCCGAGCCAATGCGCGTTGACTTCGGGGTGGGCCACGAGCGCTGTGGCGACCGCCTTGAGCACGATGTCGTTCACCGACACGCGGTACTCATCGCCCGTCTGTGCCATCGCCGCGCGCAGCTCGCTCACGCGCTCCACGTCGATCTCGACCGTCAGGTAAAATGTCGGGATCGGGCCGAGCGATTCGGCGAGCCTCCGTGCGATCGTCTTGCGGATCTGCGTGAGCGGAACGTCGCGGAAATCGCCCTCGCGCCGCGGTGCGGTCCGTGCCGCCGCCACTCCCCGGGCAGCCGGTGCCGGGGCCGGTGCCGGGGCCGGGGCGGCGGGACGCGCTTCGATGTCGCGGCGGACGATGCGACCATTGGGTCCCGAGCCGGCGAGTCCTTGCAGATCCACTCCTCGCTCGCTCGCCAGGCGCCGCGCGAGCGGGGAGGCGCGCACGCGTTCCGTGGCCACGGCGGGTGCTGGCGCGGGTGGGGGTGCGGGTGGGGCTGCGGGTGCTGCTGCGGGTGCTGCTGCGGGTGCTGCTGCGGGTGCTGCTGCGGGTGCTGCTGCGGGTGCTGCTGCGGGTGCTGCTGCGGGTGCCGACGGCGCGCCTTGGACGAGAGCGTCGATGTTTTCGTCCGCGGGCGCGATGATGCCGATCAGCTGTCCGACGGGGACCGTTTCCCCGTCGCCGACGAGTTGTTTCCGCACAATACCGGCGCCCCGGGCGACCAGCTCCATGATCGCCTTGTCCGTCTCGATTTCGGCGAGCACGTCACCGCGGGCGACGGCATCTCCCTCGTGCTTCGTCCATTGGACGAGCCGCCCCTCCTCCATCGTCGGGGAGAGCGCCTCCATCACGATCTTCGTGGCCATGTCAGTTAGCCCGCAGCGGCGCTAATTCGCCACATACATCACCTTTTTGACGGCGGCTATCGTCTTGGCCGCGTCGGGCTTCGCGGCGCGCTCGAGGTTCTTCGCATACGGCATCGGCGTGTCGGCCTGGTGCACGCGCAGGACGGGGGCGTCGAGGTCGTCAAAACACTCTCGCTGTATCGTGTCCACGATCTGGGCGCCGATCCCCGCCATCTCCCAGCCTTCCTCCAGCACGACGGCACGGTTCGTCTTGCGGACGGACGCGGTGATCGCCGGGACATCGAGCGGGCGCACCGTGCGGAGGTCCAGCACATCGACTCGAATTCCCTCGCTCGCCAACTGATCGGCGACCTGCAGCGCAACCAGGATCATCTTGCCGTTCGTGATGATGGAGCAATGGTCGCCTTCGCGCTTCAGCTCCGCGGCCCCGAGCGGCACGAGATGGTCTCCCTCGGGCACGTCGCCCTTGGTGTTGTAGAGCATCTCGCCCTCCAGGACGACGACCGGGTTGTCGTCCCGAATGGCGCTCTTGAGCAGCCCCTTCGCGTCGGCCGGAGTCCCCGGCGTCACGACCTTGAGTCCGGGGATGTGTGCCAGCCAGGACTCCCACGCCTGGGAGTGTTGTGCGGCGAGCTGCAGGGCGGCGCCGCTCGGCCCGCGAAACACCATGGGAATCGGGTACTGCCCCCCCGACATGTACAGCATCTTGGCCGCGGAGTTGACGACCTGATCGAGCGCGAGGAGGGCGAAGTTCCACGACATGAATTCGATGACGGGGCGGAGGCCCACCATGGCGGCGCCCACACCGACCCCCGCGAAGCCCAGCTCGGTGATCGGCGTGTCGACGACGCGCATCTCACCAAATTCGCTCAGGAGACCTTTCGAGACCTTGTAGGCTCCCTGGTACACCGCGACTTCCTCCCCCATCAGGAATACGCGATCGTCCCGCTCCATCTCCTCCCGGAGTGCCTGATTGAGGGCGTCGCGGTAGGTGACGATCATGCTGCGGCGATGGGGGCAACGGTTGGGGGCACGCCGGCGGCGACCGGCGCGAGCTCCGGGTCGCTCGTCGTGTCGACGAGCACGTCCTCGTACAACGCCTCCAAGGGTGGCTCCGGGCTCTGATCGGCGAACTGCCAGGCGTCCTCGCATTGCGCGCGGACTTCGGCGTCGAGCGCGGTCACCTCCGCATCCGTGATCTCCCCCTTGTCCTGCATTCGGCTGCGCAGGAGTGCGATCGGGTCGCGCTTCAGCTGTTCATCGAGCTCCGCCTTCGAGCGGTACGTGCCGGCGGCCGCGTCGGACATCGAATGCCCCATGAAGCGATACGTCCGGGCTTCGATCAGCGTGGGCACACATTCCGTGCGCGCGCGCTGCACGGCCTCTCCCACCGCCTGGCGCACCGCGAGCACGTCCTGGCCGTCGACGACGGAGCGCGGCATGTCGTACGCCCGGGCGCGCTCGGCGATGTCGTTGATCGCGGACGCACGCTCGAGCGCGGTGCCCATCCCGTAGCGGTTGTTCTCGATGACGTAGATGACGGGCAGCTTCCACAGCCCGGCCATGTTGAGCGATTCGTGGAAGGAGCCGATGTTGACCGCGGCCTCTCCGAAGAAACAGAGGCACACCTGATCGCCGCCCCGGTACTTGATCGCGAATGCCACGCCGGTCGCCAACGGGATGTTGCCACCAACGATGCCGTGGCCGCCGAGGAAGTTGTGCTCGCGACTGAAGAGATGCATCGATCCGCCCTTCCCGCCGGAGCACCCGTCGATGCGGCCGAATAGCTCGGCCATGATGGCGCGCGGCGCGATGCCGCGGGCGATCGCCTGGGCGTGGTCCCGATAGGTCCCGATGACGTAGTCATCGTCCCGCAAGACGGATATCGCGCCGGTACCGGTCGCCTCCTGCCCGATGTAGAGATGACAGAAGCCGCCGATCTTGCCGACGGCGTAGGCCTCCGCGCACCGCTCTTCGAACCGACGTTGCAGCAGCATGGTTCGGAGCAGCTCGTGGTGCAGCGCCCGGTCTCCCACTCCGTTGCGGGTGTCAGCGCGTCGCTTGGCCATCCGTTAGAGCTCGGCCATCTACGGCTCGGCCATCCCCGCGGCCTGCACCTGCTCCCAGGCGTGGTAGCTGGACCGGACGAGGGGCCCACTCTCGACGTGGCGGAACCCTTTCCGCATCCCGACGTCGCGGAGCTCGCGGAATTCGGCGGGCGTGTAGTAGCGGTCCAGCGGGAGGTGGCCGTTCGACGGGCGCAGGTATTGCCCGAGAGTGAGGATGTCGACATCGACCGCCCGCAGATCGTCCATGACGGCGATCACCTCTTCGATCGTCTCGCCGAGCCCCAGGATGATCCCGGTCTTGGTCGGGATGTCGGGCGCCACGCGCTTGGCCAGCCGGAAGAGCGCCATCACCCGCTCGTACCGGCCGCCCGGTCGGGCCCGCCGATACAGCCGCGGGACAGTCTCGGTATTGTGGTTGTAGATCTCCGGCCGGGCGTCGAGCACCGTTCGGATCGAGGCTTCGGCCCCCTGAAAATCGGGAACCAGGACCTCGACCGAGCACCCGGGCACGCGCCCGTGAATGCGGCGGACGGTATCCGCAAAGAGGCCGGCGCCGAAATCCGGCAGGTCATCCCGATCGACCGAGGTGATCACCACGTGCCGCAGAGCAAGCTGTTGAGTGGCGGCGGCGACCCGCTCGGGCTCGGTCACGTCGTAGGATGGAGGGCGCCCATGCGCGACGGCGCAGTACCCGCAGTTCCGGGTACACACATCGCCCAGGATCATGAAGGTCGCTGTGCCGTGCTCCCAGCATTCGCCGACGTTCGGGCAATGGGCCTCCTCGCACACCGTGTGCAGGTCGAGCCCGCGCAGCAACGCCTTGAGGCGGATGTAGTTCGGTCCGCCGGGCGCCCGAACCTTGAGCCAGGACGGCTTGCGCTCGGGGAGCGGCTCGGAGCGATGCCGCCCGAGGATCTGCACCAGGGGCGCCGGGGGGGG
>PLLD01000069.1 GCA_003141205.1 Gemmatimonadota bacterium | reverse complement strand
CGCCGATCACGAATACTTCGATACGATGGCCGACATCTGACGCTGACCTGCGGCGATGACCTGACCCGCCCCGAGCGCGGGGGCCCGCGTGCTACACCATGACGCTGCCACTCGGTGTAGCACCGAGTATCTGCGTGAGCGCGGGGAGATAGAGGCGTGGGAGCGGCACTACGCTGCATGGGCGGCCAAGTGCGATGCCAAGAGGGTGACGTCGCGAGCTCGTCGCAAGAAGCCGAGAAGATAGCGCCCGTTGCTCGCACCGAACTTGCCGCCTCGGATGTCGCATCGCTCACTTTTCGCGCGGTTCGACGTCTCGACCTCCCCAACACTTGCCGCCTCAAGGGGGTTGCCAATTCTATGAGAATTAATCATAATTTTGGCGCCGCCGCCCCACCTAGGCCGCGCCAGGTTCGCGGCATTTCTATGATATTTACACATAGAATTGCCACGGCCGGCCGGAGGAACCGTGCCGAGCAAGCAACTTCGAATCGTGTACGAGATCGCCGATGGGCAACAGGGCTACTTCACGGCGGCACAGGCCGTGGCGGCCGGCGTGCCCAGCCCCCACCTGCCCGACATGCTCCGGCGTGGCGTGGTGGAGCGCATCAGTCGCGGCGTCTACCGCCTCATCGCGTATCCGCGACCCGCGACTGCGCAGTACATGGAAGCCTCCCTGTGGCCCAGCACGCACGGACAGGACATCCAAGGGGTCATTTCCCACGAGTCGGCACTCACCTTCCATGAGTTGTCCGATGTCAGCCCCGCGAAGGTCCACATTACCGTCACGGCGGGCCTGCGCATCCGCCGTACCGTTCCCCGCTATCTCCGCATTCACTACGCCGACCTCCCGGAATCCGACGTCGAGTGGCATCAGGGACTCCCCGTGACGACCGCAGCTCGAGCGATCCGCGACTGCCACGTGGCACACCTCGGGCCGGCTCTCATCCGCCAGGCGATCACCGATGGGCGACGCCACGGTGCGCTCACGGCGCGTGAGGCCAACGCTCTGACCGTGGAACTCCTCGACCCCAAGTCGACCGCCCCGGCGACGGCACGGCGCCCCTAACGCCGGCTCGTCTATGTCGCACCTCCTAGGCTACCACATATGATCGATCCACGACCACAGCCGAAGCGACCAAAGTCGCGTCGCCCCGAACCGAAGGGGGCCAAGGCAAAGGCGCTGAGCGGATTCGTCCGCGCGTTCGCCACTGAACAGGGGATTTCCGAGGCGCGGGCCCGCTTATGGGTTTCGTACCTCATGCTGGGCGGCGCGCTCGTTCGCGCCAACCGCGATGGGCGCGCCCCTACCTACGTAATCAAAGGCGGCGTGGCGCTCGAGTTGCGCCTACGTGAGCGAGCACGGGCCACGAAGGACATGGACCTCTCCGTCGGGGTTCCGCAGCCCGCCCTGATCTCCCATTTCGAGGACGCCATCGTCGAGCCGTACGAAGGGTTCCATTTCGTTCGGCGTGGCGAACCCCATCACATGCCCAACGGGGTCGTCCGACTTGAAGTCTCCATCCGCTACCACGACGCGCCGTGGAACACGATCCGCGTGGACCTCGCTATGCACGAGAACTCCACGACACAAGTCGATCTCGTTGACGCCATGTCGATCGCGCGGTTGGGACTGAGCGGCCCAAGGCAACTTCCCTGCCTCGCGCTCCCGTACCACATCGCGCAAAAGCTTCACGCGATGACCGCGCCGCCCGGCGAGGATCAGCGGCCGAATGATCGATTCCGCGACCTCGTGGACATTGTTCTGCTCGCCCCGCTCGTGGAGGACTACACGACGCTCTGTGCGGCTTGCACTGACGTATTCGCGAGTCGTGCGACTCATGCGTGGCCCGGCAATCACCTTGTGCTCCCGGCCGAGTGGCGCGAGCCGTACCACGCCCTCGCTGTCGCCGTCGGAGGAGTGACCACTGAGTTCGACACGGCCGCGCGAGAGGCCGAGGCGTTCCTGGTGCGCATCAACGCGGCAGCTGAACAGAAACGCCGACCGCGATAGGAGAGGCCGAGCACGGGGCACACGTCAACGCATTTCGCCAGTGGCGTTGCGGATAAGTAGTATAGGGGACTATACTATGGTGCATGTCCCACATCATCCGGAACAAATCCAAGCTCGTGCAGCGCCTGGCGCGGATTCGCGGGCAGATCGACGCGCTCGCGCGCGCGGTGGAAGGCGAAGCCGAGTGCGGCGACGTGCTGCGACAGATTGCGAGCGCTCGGGGCGCGATGAATGGGCTCATGGCCGAGGTGCTCGAGGATCACGTGCGCCACCACGCGTTTGGCTCGGCACGGTCGGGGATCCGGGATGCGCAAGCGGCGGACGAGGTTATCGAAGTGATCCGCTCGTACTTGAAGTAGCCCAACCGAGGTTCGCCATGATTGTGAAGACCGATACGCTCGAGGATGCGGCCGCCGTCCGGTTGCTGCCGCCAGCACACGACCACGACGATCCGGATCACGACGACCCCAATGCACCCAGCCACGACCACGAGGGCGGACTCGAGTGGCCGGAGCTCGCGCGTATCGCGTTCGTCGCGCTCGCGGCTGCCGCCGTCTGGTTCCGTGTGTGGGAACCTGTTCCGCGGATCAGCGTGCTCGGGCTCATCGGCGTGGTCGTGGGCGGCTATCCGATCTTCAAGGAGGCCTGGGAGAACATCCATCAGCGGCGGATGACGATGGAGCTGTCAATGACGATCGCGCTCGTCGCGGCGCTCGGCATCGGCCAGTTCTTTACGGCCCTGGTCATCACGGCATTCGTGCTGGTCGCCGAGGTTCTCGAAGGACTGACAGTCGGTCGCGGACGGAAGGCGATTCACGACCTCTTGGACTTCCTGCCGCAGACCGCGACCGTGCGCTGCACGTCGGGCTCACGGGAGATCCCAGCCAGCGAGCTCCGAGTTGGGGACATCGTGCTGGTCGCGCCCGGCTCGCGCATTCCGGTCGATGGGCGCGTGCTGAGCGGACACTCGTACGTCGACCAGGCGACGATTACGGGCGAGTCCGTACCGGTCGAGAAGGCGGCCGGCGCGTCGATCTACGCCGGCACCGTGAATCAGTCGGGGATGCTCGATGTGGCCGCCGAGCGACTCGGGCGCGACACGAGCTTCGGCAAGATCGTCGAGGCCGTGGAGCAGGCCGAGCGGTCGCGGGCCCCGGTGCAGAAGGCGGCGGACCGATATGCGGGCTATCTCGTCTATTTCGCACTCGGCTGCGCCGTGCTGACGTTCGCGCTCACGCGCAACGTCACGTCCACGATCTCTGTGATCATCGTCGCTGGCGCGTGCGGGATCGCGGCCGGCACGCCGCTCGCTATCCTGGGCGCGATCGGCCGGTCCGCGCGCGCCGGAGCGATCATCAAGGGCGGCCGCTATCTCGAAGCGTTGTGGGGCGTCGACACGGTCGTCTTCGACAAGACCGGCACCGTGACCGTCGGCACCCCGGAAGTTCGCGCGATCCATTCCGCCGGCGCGACCGAACGCGAGGTGCTCGAGGCGGCGGCGATCGCCGAACGCCGGTCCGAGCACCCGATGGCACGTGCCATCGTCGCGCGCGCCGACGCACTGGCGATCCCGCCCGTCGAGCCTGCGACGTTCGAGTACACGCCCGGCCGTGGGGTGGCGGCGACAACCGAGCGTGGAGAACGCATCCTGGCCGGCACGGCCGCGTTTCTCGCCGCGCATGGCGTGAGCGCGCCGGCGAGGGCGAACGGCGAGGCGGTGTCCCCGGTGCTGGTCGCGCGCGCGGACCGGTACCTGGGCACGATCGATGTGGCGGACACGGTGCGGGCGGAAGCGGCGGGCGCGGTGCGGGCGCTCCGCGAGATGGGACTGCGCACGGTGCTGCTGACCGGCGATGTGCGTGCAGTGGCTGGCGCAGTAGCCGAGGAGCTACACGTCGACGAGGTGGGCGCCGAGCTCTTGCCGGCCGACAAGGCCGCCACGGTCCGCGGCTTGGTCGGAAAGGGACAGCGCGTGGCCATGGTGGGCGATGGCGTAAACGACGCGCCGGCCCTGACTGAGGCCACCGTCGGGGTCGCGATGGGCTCCGGGACCGACGTCGCCCGCGAGAGCGCCAACATCGTGCTCTTGGGCAGCGATCTCGGCACATTCGTGGAGACCGTGCGTATCGCGCGTCGCTGCCGGGCGATCATTCGCTTCAATTTCTTCGGGACGCTCTTGGTCGACGCGCTCGGCGTCGCGCTCGCAGCGTTCGGCTATCTCAATCCGCTCTTGGCGGCGTTCATCCACGTCGCCTCCGAGCTGACGTTCATCCTGAACTCGGCCCGCCTGCTGCCGGCTGTGTCGCGCTCGGCATCAAGCGTGACACGAACGACGGAAGTGGCGCCCGCAGCCGCGAGTGCGGCGGTCTGATGTCGACGGATCCGGTCGACGGGACGCCTTTCGTCGCACCGCCAGGGTGCGAGGCGCATACGCCGGACGCAACGCGACGCGGGGCGCCGGCAACCAGGGGAAGAAAAACTTCTTGATCCCCTCGGCAACGAAGTCAACGTCCATCGTCTGATAGCCACCGAGCATCGCAACGTCGTTGATTACGCCAGTCGTGGGGGTGTGCCACGATCCGCGTCAGTTCATAGCGTGGCGGTGTAGGGCCACTCTCGGGGTACATCAATGCGTCGATCATTCACGCGTACGGGAATCCGTCGGTGTATGGCGGGTTCTTTTTCCTCGGACAACCCAACAACAACTACTTTGACCCGGACCACGATCAACGGGCTTCGGTCGTCGGCAATTCTCGTTTTTACAGCGCATCGCTTCTATGTCAGCACGACCGGCATCTTCGGGTCCGGGCTGACGAACGGCATTACGCCGGACAGCTCGATACATAGCGGGCCGCTCGCGATCTCGCGCTACTGCACGGGACTCTTTTGCTGGAACGCACCCTTCAAGGACGTCAGTGATTCGGCCCGATTTCTATGTCGACAACCTGTTCGACCGGAAGTACCTCTTGAAGGGCGCCTTCTTTTAGCGGTGCGTCGTTCGGGCGGCCGCGGACGTTCACGCTGCGGCTGAACGTCGGGGTGTAGCGGCGGCAACGGCGACGCCGAGCCCGATCATCGCGACACAGAGCATCTGCCCCATGCACGGTCATGGCTGAGCCACGAAAACTGCGTGACGTTGGCTTACAGCTTGAGTGTGTAGCAGTGTCAGATGCTCGGACAACAACGGAGAAACAGACAACGAAACAGACAACAAACAGACAACGAGCTCTGGAAACGACAAAGCCCGACGCCACCGAAGTCGCGTCGGGCTCACAGGTTGCCCCGCCTGGGCTCGAACCAGGACTCTTCTGATCCAGAGTCAGACGTGTTGCCAGTTACACCACGGGGCAGAAACGGAATGGCAAGCTAGTCCGGCCCGCCAACGCCATCAACCCTGAGCCCGAGCTCAGGGCAGACTATCATTCGCCGGTGCCGCGCCGCGTCCCGTTCTCACTCGTCCTCGCAATCGCCTGCGCGACGGTCATCGCCTGCCGCGACACCCCCGCGGCGTTCGGCCCCACACCGACACTCGCCCGCGCCAACGCGGATGACGTCACCACCGCTCTCGCGGAACGCTTCACGCGCGTCGAACGCCCCCCGGCGCTCGCCGATGCCATCGCACGCATTACCCGCTCCCCGTTCGCGGCATCGAAGCTGTACGACGACTCCACACTCTGGACGACCATCCATCCCGATGGGGAGAAGGCGCTGCTCATCACGGGCAGCTACGTCGGCGACCACTATTCCTTTACCGCTCGAGCCGACGCTCCTCCGCCCGACCGGCTGGGTAACGCCCGCCACGAGATGCGACTCGCGCGAATCAGCTCCGGTGTATTCGAGTGGAACACATCCGTAGCCAACGCGATCGGTCCCATCACGGCCGACGACGTCGGACGCATCGTGCAGTCACTGCTCGCCGCGGGAGCCCGCGAGGACGAGCCCACACTCCGCGCCGGCGTCAGCGCAGCCTTCCCGCGCACGTCGTCCGTGCTCGGCCAATTCCTCTCCCTCGACACGCTCGAGCGTACGGCCCTCGAGGATGGCACCGCCCGCCTCCATATCGTCGTAACGATGCATCCCGACGGAATCAAGGAGCGCTATCCCGACTACGCGGCGTACCTCGACCACTACATCACGCGCGTCCGTGGACACGCAACGGTGGTCGATACGAGCGGCGCGCCGTGGGTCGAGGTCGAGATCGATCGCGCGAGCTATGCGCTCACGCTGCGCGCGACCCGCGAAGGGCATTTTGCGCCGGTAACGGGCGTGCCACGCCCGATCCCCGACTCGTTGGAGCTGCGCGCGGCGGTGTCCACCAGGATCTCCCTGTTCAGCGTCGGATTCACCGATCTCGTCTCACCCGTGCGTCTCGTCGAGGCACCGCACGAGCGCGCGTGGGTCGTCCACTTTCGCCATGAGCCACACTGGCATTTCCCGCTCGCCGTGGACCATTTCATCAAATCGCCGCTTCGGCGACCCTTCGCCAACGACGGCGCGTCTTTTCGCATCGGCGTCGCGGATACCGCGGGACGACAGACACTGCTCGCGCGTGCGACGCACCTCACCGTCCAAGAAAGCGGCATCATGCGCTGGATCGGCGGCCTCGCCGGGAACGCAATCGGCGCGTACTCGGGGGCCGTCGAAATAGAGGGGGACGCCGTTATCGCGGAGACATTCGGCGCCTTGCGCGACGATCTCGCCCGGTAGACGACCCGCGGCATAGCACACGGCCGGCCCACAAATGAAAAACGCTGGGGGCAACTGCCCTCAGCGTCGATCGAGTGTGCCACGCGCGCCGTCATTGGAACTCTCCGTCCTACCGAACGGCGGCGGGCAATACCCTACAATTTATGTCGCACTTAGAAAGCTAATCGATTGATGGAGCTGAGGGGAATCGAACCCCTGACCTCTGCAGTGCGATTGCAGCGCTCTCCCAACTGAGCTACAGCCCCCAGCGCTGCATGCAACGTAGAGACCACCGAGGTGAAGTCAAGGTAACATCCGGATCGTAACAGAAGCCGCAGCAGCGGGTAACGGCTCCGAAACACCATCCCCGAACCGCCCACCGGCGGGGACCCCTCACCGGCATGGAGGACGCCGCGCCTGCCGTCCCCCATACGCTACCACAATCCACGCCCCTTCTACGGTCCTTCTACGACTTCCCGCCGCCGAAAGCTACGGGCGCGCCGGAGCCCGCCCATCATCGTCCGGCACCGACCGCGTGACCCGGTTCATATCGTCGAGAACGCGCTCGTCGCCGCCGCCGTCCGCCATATCGCTCACCTGCCGGCGACTCCGTGCGTTGGCACTCCGTGCGCCCCCGCCATCCCGTCCGATCGCCGCCATGTGTTCCCTGTCCTTGCTCACCGCCTCCCCACCCTTCCGTCCCGCAGCGCGGGCTTCCTCAGCCGTCCACTCGTGGGCCGTCCCCTTGGCATGCGCCGCGCGCCCACCCTTGCTCGCGATCTCGCGCTGCCGCTCCCGGTCCATCGATGCGAAGCCCCGCGAAGGGGTTCGTCGCAACGTGTTTTGCGTGACATCTCGATCGGTGTGCTCTGCCATCAGTCATTTCTCCCCTTCGTCGCCCGCGGTGGCGTGCCGACTACGGATGCGCATCCCCCTCCTTATTCGTTTGTCTGGCAATTTCGAGACCAATCATACTGCACACCGATCCGGGGCGCGAGGAGTGCCCTATATTCCGCCCGCATGTCGCTCGCCCTTCGCTTCCTCGGGACCGCGGCGTCGCGACCGACGGTCGAGCGGAACGTGGCGGGGATCGCCGTCATCCGCGAGGGGGAAACGCTCCTCATCGACTGCGGGGAAGGCACCCAGCGCCAGATGATGCGCTACGGAATCTCGTTCGCTCTGGGCGACATCTTCTTTACCCATTTTCATACCGACCACGTACTCGGTGCCATAGGCCTCGTCCGCACGCTCCAGCTCCAGGGCCGTACGGAGCCCCTGCGGATTTGGGGCCCGCGAGGGGGGGCGCGCTTCCTGCAGCGCATCGACGCCTTCGGTGAGCGCATGGGCTATCCCATCACCGTTACCGAAGTCGAACCCAGCGTGCCGATCGAACGCAACGGATACGCCATCGTGCCCTTTGGGGTATCGCATCACGGTGTAGCCGCCGTCGGCTACGCGCTCGTCGAGGCGACGCGCCTTGGCCGCTTCAATCCGGACCAGGCGCGCGCGCTGGGCATCCCGGAAGGCCCTCTGTGGGGCGCTCTGCACCGCGGCCGCACCGTTACACTCCCGGACGGACGCAGCATCGATCCAGCCACCCTGGTCGGCCCGACCCGTGCCGGACGACGCGTCGTCATTACGGGAGATACACGACCCTGCGACGCGACCGTCGAGGCGGCGCAGGGCGCCGATCTTCTGGTGCACGAGGCCACGTTCGCCGAGGAAGAGGCGGCCCGTGCGATCGAGACGGGGCACTCCACGGCCCGGGAAGCTGGGGAAATCGCCGCCCGCGCCGGTGTGCGCCGTCTGGTTCTGACGCATCTCTCCGCGCGCTACTCCCGCGACACCGTGGATCTCGAGCGCGAGGCACGGGCCGTCTTTCCGAATGCCGGCATCGCGCGGGACGGCATGGAGGTCGACGTACCCTTCGCCGACGAGCCGTCCCCCGTGGTTAGTGACTTTCCTCCGCGTGCCGCTCCTCGAGCCGCCGCCGACGACGTTCTTGCGCAGCCGCATGGCGGCGCATCTCCTCAGGAGTCTCGGGGATGAGCCGCGGCACGTCGACCGGACGTCCGTTCCGGTCGATCGCCACGAAGGTGAGATAACACGAGTTGGTGTGCCGGCGGCGCCCCGTGAGCAGGTCCTCCGCCTCGACGCGCACCCCGATCTCCATCGATGTCCGGCCGACGAAGTTCACGCTCGCCTTCATGATGACGAGATCGCCAACATGGATCGGCTCGCGAAAATCCACGCGATCGATCGATGCCGTCACGCACGACGTCCGCGCGTGGCGGATCGCCGAGATCGCCGCGTTCTGATCCATCATCGAGAGCATCACGCCCCCGAACACGTGCCCGATGAGGTTCGCGTGCTGCGGCATCATCAGCTCGGACGACTCGTGCTGGGATTCGCGCACGGTCCGCGCGGTCGGACGCGACGAAGCGGTCATCGGCGCGGTGTGTGCAGCGCGCGATGCGCAGGCGCCCGACGAAGCGTCCGCCGTCCCGAGCGGCGATGCTGCGGGCGCCGCGTTGTCGCCCCGGCCAGATGAACCAGCGGGGGTGCGGACCGAACGCGCCGGCTCGCCGCGCGCGCGTCATCCGAATACAGCGCTGATTCGTCGAAGGCCCGAACGAGCGCCCGGCGCATCGCGGGGTCGAAGGTCGGGCCGTCCAGCCAGTACACTCGGCGCACCGGCGTCGGCAAGCGGCCGATCGGCCACTCCCGGCGCGTCGCATCGACGAGGACCAACCGCGCCATCCCCGCACTGTCGTAGTGCGCGACGAGAACGTTGGGCGGGTGCGGCCACACATCGGCGGCCGAATCCGCGCCGCGCCCGGCCGCCGGTAGCAGCGCGCGCTCTTCGACCCACCAGTCCGGTGCCGGCGCGCGCATCGCCGGAAGGCCGAGCGATCGGCCGCCCTGCGCCCCGCGCCCGGGTACGAAGAACGCGACCGCGGGCTCGCGATCGACGTCCGTGAGGAAGAAACTGGTCGGATCGAATGCGAAATCGACCAGCGACTTCCCGGCGAGACGCGCACGATCGTCCGACTGCGCCTCCCGCACGTGCACCGAATCGAGGGCCGCGGCGTACGCCCGCCGGCCGAGCGCCAGAACGCTGTCGCCACCTCGGGCGCCGAAGATCTCCGCCACCGTCGCACCACGCCCGGATCGCAGGTCGACGACCCCGCGACGGACCTGCTCACCGGATCCCCCCCCCGATTCGGGCGCGGCGCGACCGGCGCGCGCGCCGTGATACTCGAACGAGAGGTACGCGCCGTAGGCATTGAGAATGTCCACGTCGCTCGTCACCGACATCGACGGACTGTCCGCGACGTCTTCATCGGAGTCGAGCGGGGTGTCGTGCGGATGCGTCGCCGCGTACATCCTGGCGGCGCCGGCCACCGCCGTGTCTTCGACGACCGCCACGGAATCGCCGCGCTCGAGGTCACGCCGGTACACACGCTGGCCGGTGAACACGGCATCGTAGTACGAGCGGTCGTCGTCGGTCACGTACAACTCGTAAAACCGCCCGCCGAAACGGGCCAGGATGAGCGGCGATCCACGTAGCCGGACTCCCCGCGCACCGGTCGTGACCCAGAAGGTCGAATCCCCGGCGGCGACGAGGAAATCGGTCGCGGGAGCGGGGCCGCCGGCCACCGAGGCCATGGCGGCAGTGCGATCGCGCCCCGCCGCGTGCCCCGCGCGCCCGCATACGGCCGCGCCCGCGAGCCACACGACGGAAAAAGCGGCGCCGGCGATCGCCGAGCGAGCGTGACCCATTGACGCGGAATATAGTCTTCGCAGCATGCGAACCCTCGCCGCCGCGCTCGCCGCCTGCATCCTCGCCGCTTCCACGCGTACCGGGGACGCCCGACCCACCCTCGCCACTGCACGCGCGGTGCAGCCGAGCGATCCCCCACCCATTCGGGGGCTATATGTCAACCGTTTCGCGGCGCAGAGCCCGAAGAAGATGCGCTCCCTCATCGCGCTCGCCGACACGACCGAGATCAACGCCTTCGTGATCGACATCAAGGACGAATTCGGCATCAACTATCAATCCCGCGACACCCTCGTCCGGCGCAACGCGGGACGCGGCGGGTTTATCCCCGATCTGCATGCCCTGCTCGACACTCTGCACGCGCACCACATCAGCGCGATCGCCCGCATCGTGGTATTCAAGGACTCCGTCGCCGCGCGCACCAATCCGCTGTGGACGATCCGGACGGAGGACGGAAATCCCTGGCGCGACAAGCAGCGGCTGACGTGGGTGAACCCCTACACGCACGATCTGTGGGAATACGATTTCCGCGTGGCGGAGGAAGCGGCGGGTGAAGGCTTCGACGAGATCCAGTTCGACTACATCCGTTTTCCGGAGCCGTACAAGAGTCTTCCGCCGCAGGTCTTCCCCGGCGCGGGAGACGAAGCGAAGCCCGACGTCCTCGCCGATTTCCTCAAGGTCGCGCATCGCCGCCTCGCGGCCCTTGGCGTGCGCACGACCGCGGACGTCTTTGGCCTCGTGACCTCGGTCAGGGGAGCGCTGGAGATCGGGCAGCAGTGGGAGCAGATCGCGTCGTCGGTCGACGTGGTGCTGCCGATGGTCTATCCCTCGCACTACCCGCCCGGATCGTTCGGGCTGCCCCACCCGAACGCCGAGCCCTACAAGGTCGTGTTCGGCGCGGTCAGCGCGGCGCGCCGTCGCGACGACAAGATGGGGCTCACGGGAAACCACGTCCGCCCCTATCTGCAGGCCTTCACCCTCGGGCACCCACCGTACGGGCCCGCCGAGGTACGTGCGGAGAAGCAGGCCGTATATGACGCGGGGTATCAGGGCTGGGTGCTCTGGAATCCGGGATCCCGGTACGACGCGTTTGCGGGTGCGCTCGATCGGCAAAAGCCACAACCGATGCCGCCTGCCCCCGCGCCGCTCGCGCACGGTTAGTCGGAGCGCTCCGGGAGGTCGTCGACCGGTCCGCGCCCCGGGCCGAAAATGGCCACCGCCGAGCCGCCAATGGCGATGAGCGCGAAGGCGAACCACTGAATGGCGTAGCTGAGATGCGGCCCCTCGTCGAGCGGGGGCGGGGGAACGCGCGCCGGGACGTGCGGCGCGTGAAGCGCCGTGTCTCCGGCGAGCACGACGTAGAAGGGAGCGATGGGATAGCCGGCGACCACCGCGATGGCCGCGGGATCGACCCAGCGGATCTCGGTCGGGTGTCCCGGCAGCGGCGCATCCCCGCGGCCCGGCGGCGGCAGCTCCTGGACGTAGCCCGTCGCATCAACACCGTCCGGCTCGCGCCACGCGGGGCGATCGACCGTCTCGGCGTCAGGGGCGTACACCCATCCTCGATCGACGAGCACGGCGGTGTCCTGCCCCGACGCACGGAGAGGGGTCAGGAGGTGCACGCCGGGAGCCCCCTCCCGGATCCGGTTGACGAACACAACCTCATGGTCG
>PLLD01000087.1 GCA_003141205.1 Gemmatimonadota bacterium | reverse complement strand
GCGGTGAGTTTGGCCCCCGTGCAGCCCAGTGGATGCCCCAGCGCAATGGCGCCGCCATTCACGTTGACGCGGTCCCCCGCCAGGCCCAAAACCTTGATCACGGCGAGCGCCTGCGCGGCGAACGCCTCGTTGACCTCGAACAGATCGTAGTCCCCGAGCTGCCGTCCAGTCTTCGCCAGGAGATTGCCCACCGCCCGGACGGGCGCGAAGAAGAGGTCGCGCGGCTCCGTCGCACCCGTCGCATAGCCCGTGATCCGAGCCATGATCGCCAGTCCGTGCGCACGCGCGAACGCCTCGGACGTCACCACGAGCGCCGCGGCGCCGTCGTTGAGGGGGGACGCATTGCCGGCCGTGACGGAGAGACTGGCCGGCGCCGATCCGTCGGGTCGGAAGGCGGGTGCGAGCCGGGCGAGGGACTCGAGCGATGCATCCCGCCGCGGCCCTTCGTCGACGGCCACCACGGTCGGGCCTTTACGCCCCGGCACGGACACCGGGACGATCTCATCGGTGAACTTCCCCGCCTCGATCGCCGCAACCGCCTTCTGGTGCGAGGCGAGCGCGAACGCGTCCTGCTCCGCCCGCGTCACGCCGGCCGTCCGCGCGGTGTACTCGGCGTGCTCGCCCATGTGCACGTTGCACGAGGCGCACCAGAGCCCATCCTTGATCACGCCGTCGACGAGCGACTGGTCGCCCAGCTTCACGCCGCCGCGGAGCCCGTAGACGTAGTACGGCGCGTTCGACATCGATTCCTGCCCGCCCGCGACGATGACGTCGGCGTCCCGCGCCTTGATCGCCTGCGCGGCGAGCATGACCGCCTTGAGCCCCGACCCGCACATCTTGTTGATCGTGACCGCCGATACCGAGGCCGGAATCCCCGACGCGAGCTGGGCCTGCCGCGCCGGTGCCTGCCCTTCCCCCGCCTGGACCACATTGCCGAAGATCACTTCCTCGACCGCATCGGGCGCGATGCCCGCGCGCTCGACGGCGGCCCGAATGGCGATGCCGCCCAGCGCGGGGGCCGGGAGCGCGCTCAGTCCGCCCAGGAATCGGCCGATCGGAGTGCGGGCGGCGGAGATGAGCACGGCCGTCCGCTCGAGGTCGCGTGCTGTCAGAGAGTGCCCGCGGAAAGGGTCAGCGCGCGGCTCGCCGTTTCGCG
This sequence comes from Gemmatimonadota bacterium, assembly GCA_003141205.1. GTDB lineage: Bacteria > Gemmatimonadota > Gemmatimonadetes > Gemmatimonadales > Gemmatimonadaceae > FEN-1251. The sequence goes on along the minus strand of PLLD01000087.1, from coordinate 12,758 downwards.
GCGGAGCGCGGCAAGGAATGTGTCGATCGGGATCGGCGTCGGCCGCTGCTTCTCGCCACCGCCGCGCACGCTGACGGCGACCGTGCCATCGCGGGCTTCGCGTGCGCCGATGACGGCGATATAGGGCAGCTTCAGCATCACGGCGTCGCGGATCCTGTACTGCAGCGTCTCGGAGCGGGGGTCCGTGTGCGCGCGCACCCCACCCGCGCGCAGCCGCTCGGCCACCGCGGTCGCGACATCCGCGACGTCATCGGTCACCGCAAGGACGCGCACCTGCTCGGGGGCGAGCCACAGCGGGAACTCGCCCGCGTAGTGCTCGATGAGTCCCCCGACGAAGCGCTCCATCGAGCCCACGAGGACGCGGTGCAGCATGATCGGCCGGTGGGCCGCGTTGTCGGCGCCGGCGTAGGCGAGCTGGAACCGCTCCGGCAGGTTGAAGTCGAGCTGCACCGTCGGCCCCTGCCATTTTCGTCCGATCGCATCGACCAGCTTGAAGTCGAGCTTCGGCCCGTAGAACGCGCCGCCCCCAGCGTCGACCGTAAAGGCGAGCGCGCGCTCGACGAGGACGCCCGCGAGCATCGCCTCTGCGTCGGCCCACACGGCATCGCTGCCGAGCGCCTTCGCGGGCTTGGTGGAGAGCTCGACGGTGTACGCGTAGCCGAATACGCTCAGCATCTCGTCGACGAGATCCAGGAGCCGCGCGATCTCGCCGCGGACCTGCTCCGGCGTGCAGAAGACGTGCGCATCGTCCTGGGTGAAGCCGCGCACGCGCAGCATCCCGTGCAGCACGCCGCTCCGCTCGTACCGGTACACGGTCCCGAACTCGGCGTACCGGATGGGGAGATCGCGGTACGATCGCGGCCTCGATTGGTAGATGGCGATGTGCCCCGGACAATTCATTGGCTTTGGACGGTAGGACACGCCGTCGACGTCCATCGGCGCGAACATGTTCTCGCGGAAGTTCTCGAGGTGGCCGGAAATCTCGAACAGCTTTTCGTTCGCGATGTGCGGCGTGTATACCAGCTCGTAGCCGTGCCGGAGGATGAGCTCGCGCTCGAAGCTCTCGATCTCCGTGCGGACGATCGCGCCCCGCGGATGCCAGAGGATGAGTCCGGGCCCGACGCGCGCATCGGTCGAGAACAGATCGAGCTGCGTGCCGATGGTGCGATGGTCGCGCCGCTTCGCCTCCTCGATCCTGTGGAGGTAGGCCTCGAGATCCTGCGGCGTCCACCACGCGGTCGCGTAGATCCGCTGCAGCATCGGGCGATGTTCGTCGCCTCGCCAGTATGCGCCCGCGGTGTGCAGCAGCTTGAAGTGCTTGAGATACGACGTGTCCGGCACGTGCGGACCGCGGCACAGATCGATGAACGGCCCGTCCGTATAAGTCGAGATCACCTCGTCGGCACCAAGGTCCGCAATGCGCTCGAGCTTGAGCGGGTCGTCCGCGAAGCGGCGCCCCGCCTCATCGCGCGAGACTTCCTCGCGCACGAAGGGAAAGCGCGCGGCGACGACTTGCTGCATCTCGTGCTCGAACGCCGCGATGTCGTCGGCCGTGAAGGGCTCGGCGACTCCGAAATCGTAGTAAAAGCCATCCTCGATCGCCGGACCGAAGCCGATCTGCGCATCCGGCCGCAGCCGCCGCACCGCGGTCGCGAGGATGTGCGCGCCGGAGTGGCGCAGCACATCGAGGGAGCGCGGGTCCTTCGCCGTCAGCACGCGAAAGGCGCCCCCGGCGCGCAGGGGAGTCAGGAGATCCTGCACGACGCCATCGATCTCGACCGCGACGGCGGCGCGCAGCAGGCCCGCACCGATGCTGGCGATGACATCGCGCGGCGACGTGCCGACCGGCACCTCGCGCACCGCGCCGTCCGGCAGCGTCAGCCGCAGGAGGCCGGACCCGACATCAGCGGTCGCCGCCGGGCCCATCATACGGTGGCCTCCCGCTGCTGCGGGGCGTCGGCGAGACCGGTATACTTGTGCGACGGCATCTTGCTGGAAATTAACCGTCGGCTCGACGCGACGTGAGTGAGGAACGACCATGCCAGGCGATGAGGATGAGGCCGAGGACCCATCGGCGCGCTCGGAGTCGGGAGGAGCGTTCCGCGATGTTCTCCTCGTGGCGAGCGGCCTTCTGGTCGGCGTGCTTCTCGCCCTCTACCTCGCGGACCCGGACGGGGACGCGGCGCAGCTGGGCGCCGACGATGCCGATGCGGACGCGGAGTCCGACGACGCCGAATTGGAGGAGCGCGTGCTCGAGGCCTTTGCGAACGATCCGATCCTGTCCGAGCGGGCCATCGAGATCGGGTCGCTGCCCGAGGGGGTGATCACGCTGGACGGGCGCGTGCACTCGCGGCGCGAGGTGACGTACGCGTCGACGATCGCGGGCGGGACACCAGGCGTGGCGGGCGTCGTCAGCCGGCTCCTCGTGCGCGCCGACGAGCAGGACGACATCCCCGACGGGGATGAGGCGCGCGGCGCCGGGGCGCCAGCGGCGGAGTGACCGCGCTGCCCGCCCAATACGACGCGCAGGCCACCGAGGGACCGCTCTACCGCCGGTGGGTCGATGCCGGCTGCTTCACGGCCGATCCGGCGCGGACGCATCGCGCGGGATTCCACGGCGACCGCGAGCCGTTCGTCGTTCCGATGCCGCCGCCGAACGTGACGGCGGTCCTGCACGTGGGCCACGGCCTCAACGACACGGTGCAGGACGTCGTGGTCCGGTGGCGCCGCATGCGGGGGGATGAAGTGCTCTGGATTCCGGGCACCGATCACGCGGGGATCGCGACGCAAAACGTGGTCGAGCGTCAGCTCGCCGCCGAAGGGACCTCGCGCCCGGCGCTCGGACGCGAGGCATTCGCCGCGCGCACCGCGGCATTCGTGGCCGAGACCGGCGGGATCATACTCGAGCAGCTCAAGGCGCTCGGCGCATCGGCGGACTGGACGCGGACGGCGTACACCTTTTCCCCGAAATTGTCGCGCGCCGTGCGCGAGGCGTTCGTTCGCCTGTTCGACGAGGGACTCATCTATCGCGGTCACCGCGTCATCCACTGGTGCCCGCGCTGCCTCACATCGCTCAGCGACGAGGAGGCCGAGTTCGAGGACGAGGTGGGGCAGCTCTGGCATATCCGCTATCCCCTGGCGTCGGACCCCACGCGCGGGATTACGGTGGCGACGACCCGTCCCGAGACGATTCTGGGAGACGTGGCCGTCGCGGTGCATCCCGACGACGAGCGGTATCGCGACCTGATCGGGCAATCGGTCACGCTCCCGATCGTCGGGATCGCCATTCCGGTGATCGCGGACTCGGCCGTCGATCCCGCGTTCGGAACGGGCGCGGTCAAGATCACGCCGGCGCACGACGCGAACGACTTCGAGATCGGCAGCCGGCACAGCCTGCCCACGCCCGTCGTCATCTCACTCGCGGCGACGATCGAGGAAGGCGCGGGCGCGACGGGGCGCGTACCGGAGCGACTCCGCGGCCTGGATCGATTTCTCGCACGCGAGCGCATCGTCGGGGAGCTGCGGGGCGCCGGGCTGGTGGTGAAAACCGAGACGCACACGCATGCGGTCCGGCATTGCTATCGCTGCGGCACCGTCGTGGAGCCACGGCTGTCGGACCAATGGTTCGTCCGCATGGCGCCGCTGGCCGAGCCCGCGCTCGATGCGCTCCGGAGCGGGCGGCTCCGGATCCTGCCCGAGCGCTGGGAGGCGGTCTATACCGGATGGCTCACCGGCATCCGGGACTGGAACATCTCGCGCCAGCTCTGGTGGGGGCATCGGATCCCGGTGTGGTATTGCGATGGGTGCGGGTCGACCCGGGCGCTGCGCGAGGATCCGGCCGCATGCCCCGATTGCGGCGGCACGCTCCGGCAGGATGCGGACGTGTTGGACACCTGGTTCTCGGCGTGGCTCTGGCCCTTCTCCACCCTGGGATGGCCGGACGACACGCCCGATCTGCGGGCGTTCTATCCGGGTGACCTCCTGATCACGGCGCCGGAGATCCTGTTCTTCTGGGTCGCGCGGATGGTGATGGCGGGATTGCACTTTCAAGGGCAGATCCCGTTCCGCACGGTCTACCTGCACGGGACGGTGCGCGACACCGAGCACCGGAAGATGTCGAAGTCCCTCGGCAACGGGATCGATCCGCTGGATGTGATCCGCCTGTACGGTGCGGACGCGCTGCGCTACACACTGGTCGCGGGACTCGGACTCGGGACGGACGTGGTCCTCGATCCGGCGAACCTCGAGCAGTCGTTCGCGCCGGGGCGGCACTTCGTCACCAAGCTCTGGAACATCGGCCGATTCATCCTGACGTCGGTGGGCGATGAGAGCGTGGAGCCAGGGCCCGATTTCTCCGACCGGCAGCTGACGCGCGCCGACCACTGGATCCTGGCGCGGCTCGACGGCGCCGTGGCGGCCTGTACGGCGGCACTCGGGCCGGTGCGTCCACCGAGCGACGGCGTGTGGCCCACGGAGCAGCGTGGGTCCGGACTGCGCCTCAGCGAGTATGCCGAGAGCGCGCGGGCCTTCGTGTGGAACGATCTGGCCGATTGGTATGTGGAGCATTGCAAGCGCCGGCTGGGGGCCGACGCCGACGCGGCGGACCGGGTCACGGCGCGGTCCGTCCTCGTGCACGTCTTCGATACGGCGTTGCGGCTGCTGCACCCGATCGTGCCGTTCGTGACCGAGGCCCTCTGGCAGGAGCTGCCGCGCGCGGCCGGCGGTCCGGGACGATTCCTTACGCGGGCGGCATGGCCCACGGTGCGCGGGACCGCGCGGCACGCGAAGCCGGCAGCCGAATACGATCTCGCGCGCGCGGCGGTGTCGGCCCTCCGGCAGATCCGCGCGGACTATCGGATTCCACCGGCCCAGTCGCTCGCGGCCGTCATCGAGCCGGGTGCCGGGTCGCGGGGCGCGCTCGCGGGGGAGGCGGATGCGATCGGCCGGCTCGCCCGCTGCGACGTGCGCGTCGGCGATCCCGCGCCCGATGGGGCCAGCGCGCTGACGGTGCTCGCGGATGGATCGACGGTGATCGTGCCCCTCGCCGGGGTCATCGATGTCGAGAAGGAGTGCGCGAGGCTCCGGGGCGAGCTCGCGCAGACCGAGCGTCTGCTGGCGGGGGTTCGTCAGCGGCTCGGGACCGCCGCCTTTACGGACCGGGCCAAGCCGGAGGTCGTCGAGGGGGCGAGGAGCCAGGAGCGGGACCTGGCCACGCGCGAAGGACAGCTGCGCACTCGCGTGGAGGTGTTATGCGGTCCGTGACCGCGCGTGCGGGAGCGGTCGTCGCGACGCTGGTCGCGGGGGCGATACTGGGGTGCGCGTCCGCCCAGGCGCCGCCCGGCGGTCCTCCGCGGAAGGATCCGCCGGACCTGCTCTCGATCTCGCCCGATTCGAACGCCGTCGACGTGCATCCGAGCCGAGTGGTGTTCACGTTCGATGAGGTGGTGAGCGAGGGACCGGCAGGCAGCGGGCCACGCTCCGGGCTGGGGGCGTTCTTCATCGTGTCGCCGCAGACGGGGGCCACCGGGATTGGATGGCACCGGGACCATCTCTCGGTCGCACCGCATGGCGGCTACCGGACCGGAACGGTGTACACCGTGACGATGCTGCCCGGCGTCGCCGATCTGCACGGAAATGTGCGCAAGCGGGGCGTGGCGGTCACCTTCTCGACCGGGCCGCCGATTCCGCCGACGATGATCCGCGGGCGGATCTTCGACTGGCTCGAGGGGCGACCCACCCCGCGGGCCTACATCGATGCGCTCCTGCGCCCCACGAACCCCAAGGACTCGCTCGACTACGTCACGGTCGCGGATTCCTCGGGGGCCTTTTCGCTCCCGCATCTCCCGCCCGGGCAGTACACGGTCCGCGGCTACGTGGACGCGAACAGCAACAATCGCCTCGATCCGATCGAGATCTGGGACAGCGTCTCGGTCACACTCGATTCCGCGACGGATAGCGCGCGCGTGGAGCTGCTCGCCTTTCTGCACGACACACTCGGCCCGCGCGTGAAGGACGTCACGATCCGTGATAGCGTGACGCTGCGGCTCACATTCGACCGCGGTATCGATCCCTCGCAGACGATCTCCGCCGGACTCTTCACGCTGGCGGCGAAGGATTCGACGGCCATTCCCATCACCCGCGCGGTGTCGGGGCTCGCGTACGACTCGGTGCAAACGACGCACGATCGGGCGCGGGCGGATTCCATCGTGCGCGCCGATTCCCTGCGCCGGGCCGATTCCGGGATTGCGTTGCACGACACGGCGGCCGCGAACCGGCGGCGCGCGTTGCGCCTGGCGCGGCAGGACTCGATCGCGCGCGCCAAGATCCCGCGGCCCAGCCGGCCGGCGCCGGTGCAGGATGCGGTGCTGGAATTGGGCGCACCGCTGCAGCCGGGGATGTCGTACAAACTGCACATCGTCGGGTTGCGGGGGCTGCTCGGCAGCACCCGGCCCTCCGACCGCACCGTGAGCGTGCCGAAGCCCCCGCCGCCCAAGAAGCGCGGCTCCGACAACACCGACCTCAAGGGGGAGTCGGAGCGCCCCCCGCCGAAATCGCAATGACGGGGCGCACGTCGGCGGCGGTCTTCCTGGATCGCGACGGGACACTGATCGAGGACCAGCACTATGCGGCCGACCCCGCCGCGGTGCGTCTCCTGGACGGTGTTCCGGAGGNNACACGATCACCCACGTCCAGTACGCTGCGGTCCGCGAGCGCCTCGATGCCCTGCTCCGCGCCGCCGGGGCACCCATCGATGCGACCTACATGTGTCCGCACCATCCGGACGCGACGGGGGCGTGCGAGTGCCGCAAGCCCGCGCCGGGGATGTACGTGACGGCGGCAGGGGAGCTGGGGCTCGACCTCGCCCGATCGTACCTGATCGGCAACCGGTGGAATGACATCGCCGCGGCGGCCGAGCTGGGCGCGCGCGGGATTCTGGTGCCCGCGTCCGGGACGCCGCCCGAGGAGATCGCGCGGGCGGAGGCCGAGATGGCGGTCGCCGGGACGCTGGGCGAGGCCGCCGGCCGGATCGTCGGTCTTACCGCCCGTGCAGCGGAGCGGTAAACTCCCGAGCGTGACGGCGCGGATCGCGGTGCTGGCCTCGGGAACGGGGTCCAATCTCGAGGCAATTCTGAATCATTTTGCGGACGGGGCGGCGGCGGAAACCGGGGCGGTCGTGCTCGTCGCGTCGGACAACCCGCGCGCGGGCGCCCTCGCCCGAGCTCGGGCGCGGGGGATCCCCGCCACTACGCTCCCGAATTGGGCGGATGGTCCGGCGATCGTCGATCGCCTCCGCGATGCCCGGATCGATACGATCGCGCTCGCGGGCTATCTCCGTTTCCTGCCGCCGGAGATTACGCGGGGGTATCGGGGGCGCGTCCTCAACGTGCATCCCGCGCTCCTGCCCGCGTTCGGCGGGCGGGGGATGTATGGACACCGCGTCCACGACGCGGTGATCGCCGCCGGAGCTCGCGTGAGCGGCGCGACGGTGCACTTCGTCGATGAGGAGTACGATCACGGCCCGATCATCGCGCAGGAGCCGGTCCCCGTCTTTCCCGACGATGACGCGGCGACCCTCGCCCAACGCGTGTTGAGAACGGAGCACGCGATCTATCCGCGGTCGATCGAGGCGGTCGTCGCGGGGCGGGTGGTGCTGTGCGAGAACGGTCGCGTGCGCGGGAGCATATGACGCGCGACCGGGGCTGAGCGGCGACGACGGTGCCGCGCGCACTCCTCTCCGTGTCCGACAAGACCGGGCTCGCCGATTTCGCGGCCGGGCTGGACCGGCTCGGCTGGGATCTCCTGTCGACCGGCGGCACCGCCGCGGCTCTCCGCGCGGCGGGGCTACGCGTGCAGGACGTCGCGGATGTGACAGGCGTCGCCGAGATGCTCGACGGCCGCGTGAAAACGCTCCACCCGGCCGTGCACGGCGGGATCCTTGGCCGGCGGGACAATCCGGATCACGTGCGCGCGCTCGCGGCCGCCGGAATCGCACCGATCGATCTCGTCGCGGTCAACCTCTATCCGTTCCGGGAGACGGCGAGCCGGCCGGGGGTCGATCCGGAGACCGTCATCGAGCAGATCGACATTGGCGGACCGGCCCTGTTGCGGTCGGCCGCCAAGAATTTCGCGGCCGTGACGGCGGTCGCGGACCCGGCCGACTATCCACGTGTGCTGGCCGGCTTGGAGACGCAGGACGACGACATCGATCTCCGGCGGCTTCTCGCGGGAAAGGCGTTCGCGCATACGGCGGCCTACGATGGCGCGATCGCGGCGTGGTTTGCGGCGGAGCGGGCCGACACCTTCCCGCCGGACGTCATCCTGTCGTTCCAGCGCGCGCAAGCGCTCCGGTATGGCGAGAATCCCGGCCAGCGAGCGGCGTTCTACGTCGAGCGCCCGGGGTTGGGGCTTGCGGCGCTCGAGCAGCGCGGGGGGAAGGAGCTGTCGTTCAACAACCTGCTCGACCTCGAGGGCGCGCTGGTGGCCACCGATCCCTTCGCGGATGCCGTGTGCTGCGCCATCATCAAGCACACGACGCCGTGCGGGCTCGCGATCGGTGCAACGGCGGTCGAGGCCTATCAGAACGCCTACGCGTGCGACCCGATGTCGGCGTTCGGATCGGTGATCGCTTTCACGGTGCCCGTCAACGATGCGGCGGCCGAAGCCGTGTCGCGGCAATTCGTGGAATGCCTCGTGGCGCCCGCGTTCACGGAGAACGCGCTGGAGATTCTGGGGCGCAAGAAGAACGTGCGCGTCCTGGTGGGTCGCGCCGCGTGGACGCCGGGAGCGCTGGACTACAAGCGGGTGCGTGGCGGAGTCCTGATGCAGGAGCGGCCGCCCGTCGAGCTGAGCGACACCGGGTGGACGATCGTGACGGAGCGCTCCCCAACCCCGGAGGAGCGCGCCGACCTGCTGTTCGCGTGGCGCGCGGTCGCGAGCGTCAAGTCGAACGCGATCGTCATCGCGAAGAACGGGGCGACCATCGGGATCGGCGCCGGGCAGATGTCGCGCGTTGACGCCGCCTTCCTGGCGCGGCACAAGGCGCAGATGGCGGGGCACGATACGCAGGGCGCGGTTCTGGGCTCGGACGCCTTCTTCCCCTTCCGCGACGGTGTCGACCAGGCCGCCGAAGCGGGGGTCGGGGCCATCGTCCAGCCCGGCGGATCCGTAAAGGATGCGGAGGTGATCGCGGCCGCCAACGAGCACGGGATGACGATGGCGTTCACCGGCCGGCGGACATTCCGCCACTAACACTACATTTCGCCCGGAATGCCCCCTCATAAATCGCCGGATCTCGACTATCGGCCGTCCTACGCCGCTGCAGGAATAGCGGCCGGGCTGGTCTTCCTGCTCTATCTCGTGACCCTCGCGCCATCGACGGCGATGTGGGACACGAGCGAGTACATCGCGGCGGCCTACGTGCTCGGGATTCCGCACCCTCCCGGCAACCCGTTTTTCGTTCTCATCGGGCGCGTGTTCTCCCTGCTGCCGATCGCACCGACCATAGCGATGCGGATCAACGTCCTGGCGGCGCTGTGCAGCGCGCTATCGGCGGGGGCGTGGTTCCTGATCACGGAGCGGGTGCTCGTCGGATGGCTGCCCGCGCGCTGGCAGCGCATCGTCGGGGCGTCGGTCGCGGTCCTGACCGGGGCGACCGCCTTCACGGTCTGGAACCAGTCGGTCGTGAACGAGAAGGTGTACACCGTCTCGCTCCTGTTCTTCGCGATCGTGTCGTGGCTCATCGTGCGCTGGTGCGACGATCCGGACGGCCCGAAAGCCGAGCGGCTCATCGTCCTGAGTGCGTACCTCGTGGGACTCGGCTACGCGAACCACCCGGCCGGGTTCCTCGTGGCACCGGCGGTTGGCGTGGCGATCCTCGCGCGCCGCCCTGCGATGGTACTCAATTGGCGGCTGATCACGAAGTGCATTCTGGCCGTGGTGCTGGGCCTGACGCCCTTCCTGTACGAGCCGATCCGGGCGGCGCATCTGCCGCCGATCAACGAAGGGGAGCCGACCGCGTGCACGGCGACGTTCCACGTGTCGTGTACGCTGGAGAAGGTCACGCTCGACCGGTTGATGGCGAACATCAATCGCGAGCAGTACGGGAAGCCGGATCTGAGCGAGCGCCAGGCGCCCTTCTCGGCCCAGCTGGGGATGTACTGGCTGTACTTCCGCTGGCAGTGGCTGCGCGACCCGCACGGGGATAGTCCGAAGATCCAGAACATGCTCGCGGCGGTCTTCCTGATTCTGGGATTGTTCGGCGGATACGCGCACTGGAAATATGATCGACGAAGTTTTTGGTTCTTCGGGCCGCTCATATTCACCGTGACGCTGGCCCTCATCTATTACCTGAATTTCAAATACGGCTATTCCGAGTCACCGGAGCTCGGAGACAGCGTCGCGCGGGAAGTCCGCGACCGCGACTATTTCTATCTCTGGAGCTTCTCGGCGTGGAGCGTGTGGGTCGGGCTCGGCTTCGTGTACATCTGGGAGTCGCTCGCCGTCCTCGCGGGAACGGAGCCCTCGTCCGTCAAGGGAGGCACACCGCGCCCCGCCCATCGCAGCTGGCTGGTCGCGGCGCCGGTGCTGGCGTTCGCGTTCGTCCCTCTCTTCACGAATTGGAAGGCCGCGTCGCGGGCGGGACAGACGGATACGCGTGATTTCGCGAAGGATCTCCTCAATTCCGTCGAGCCGTACGGCGTCCTCGTGACCGTGGGGGACAACGACACCTTCCCGCTCTGGTACGCGCAGGAGGTCGAAGGGATTCGCAAGGACGTCGTGGTCGCGAACACCTCCTTGCTGAATACGGATTGGTATACCCGGCAGATGATCCGGCGTCCGGTGTACGCGTACGACTCTCTGGCGGGCCCCGCCGTGTACCGCGGGCAGGCGTGGAAGATGCCGAGCGGGCCGATCATGAAGATGACGATGGACGAGGCCGATGCCGTCCCCCTGGCGGTCGAGCTGCCGGGGCCGCAGGTGCTGCGGAAAGCGGGCACATCGTTCTCCGCCACGATCGACCCGCGGAATCTCGCGCACGGGGTGTTGGAGCGGGCGGATGTTTTCGTTCTGCATCTCATCGCGGACAATCCGGACCGCCCGGTGTACCTCAGCGCGACGTCGGGCAATTATGGACACGAGATCGGGGTGGACCGGTACCTCCTGACGCAGGGGCTGGCGCGGAAGGTGCTCGACACGGTGCCGACGGCGACGCAGGACACGATCCAGCTCCCTGGCGTCGGGTGGATCGATGTCAAGCGGTCGCTGGGTTTGTGGGACGGCTTCGAGGCGCCGCGCTCGCTCATACGGCGGGGCGACTGGATCGACAAGCCGTCGGTGAACATTCCGGCCCTGTACGTCATGCAGGGATATTTTCTGTCGGACGCGCTGGCGCGGACGGGGGACACGAAGGATGCCGCGCAGGTGATGTCGACGACGACGAACGTCGCCAAGGCCGCGCACCTAGACGATTTCCTCCGGCCGCCCGCACCGCCGCCGCAAGCGGCGCCGATGCCCGGCCTCGAGTCGGGATCGGACCAGCCACCCGCGCAACCGATCCCGCGGCGTCAGCCCGCGGCGAAGCACTGAGGGCCGTCCGATGCCGGAAGAAGCGGAGATCGACACCGACTCGCTGCGCGAGAAGATCGATGACGAGATCGAGCATCGGGAGGGCAGCCAGCGCACGCTGACGCGGACGATCGCGGTGACGACGTCGATTCTCGCGGCGTTCGCGGCCATTGCGTCCCTGCGCGCGGGGGCGACGGCGAACGAGGCGCTGGTGCTCAAGACCGAAGCGACGCAGCTGCAGGCGCAGGCGTCGGACCAGTGGACGTACTACCAGGCGAAGGGGATCAAGGGGGCGGTGGCGGAGGCGCAGGCGAATGCGTGGCGCGCGAACGGGAAGACGCCGCCGCCGGAGATCGCGGCGAACGTGACGCGATATGCCACGGAGCAGAAGGCGATCAGCGATTCGGCCCGGGCGCGCGAGCGAGAGCGGGACGAGCGGTCGGAGAAGGCGGAAGCGCTCATGCACCAACACCACGGATTCGCGAGCGCGGTGGCCTTGTTTCAGGTCGCGATCGCGCTGGGGGCGGTCGCGGTTCTCACGCGGTCGCGACCGGTGGTGGTGCTATCGATCGTCGCGGGGCTGGCGGGCTTGGTGTTCTTCGTGACGCATCTGGCGGGGTGAGGATCGACGCGAGCCGTGGTGGCCGCCGCGGTAAACGGCAAGAGCCTCAACGCCTTCTTGCGGGATCTGCTCGTGCGTGAGGTGACCGAGGCCGCGTAGGCGGACCCGGTCACTACGGAAGGGGTGGGATTCGAACCCACGGTACCGTCACCGGCACGGCGGTTTTCAAGACCGCTGCCTTCAACCACTCGGCCACCCTTCCCGAAGTTTCGATCTTATTTCGTAGCTTAAAACTTACGCGACTCCCGTTCGTTGCCAACCACTTTACTCCGCCGCCGTGGGCCATTTCGTGGACCACCGGCCCTACCCCACCGCCTCCCGCCGCTCGCGGGTCAACTCCACTATTCGCTCCTTGGGACTGTCGAGGTCATCTTCAACCTGGGTGCGCTCGAGCGGAACGACACCTCCGCCATCCCGATGTCGGACCTGTTCAGGGGCGGAATCCCTTAGGACTTCGCTTTCTTCGAAGGTTTCGACGTGCCGGGACTGTTGAGGGCGACCGCCTGGCGGACGAGCGCCTTGAAGGCGGACTCGTCAACGTCTTCTCCCTCGTGGATGTCGATCGCGCGGC
>PLLD01000151.1 GCA_003141205.1 Gemmatimonadota bacterium | reverse complement strand
TGCCCCCCCCCCCCCGGTATCGTGATGGATTGCCCGCGCTTCAACTTGACCGTTCCGAGATGCTTCTTCCGTGCCATCTCGACGTAGTGCCAGTCGGGCGGCACCCAGACGGGGTCGGTCTCCTTGCTAAGCACCACGAGCCGGCCGCGCGGCGTATCGAATTTCCAGCTGACCGGACCGCCGCTGTCCTTCTGCAGCGCCTCCCCCGTTCCGGTCGCGACTCGCGTCGTATACAGCGTCCGATCCCCCTGGCGATACCACAGGCGGTGGTCGTTGATGCTCACCACGATGTACGGCTTCGTATTCGGCAGCGTATCGCCGGACGATTCCGGCTGGCCGTAGAAATACACCTTCGTCCCCGGCACGAGATCGGGCAGGATCGCCTGTAGATCGGACGCGCGCGCGACCACGACGCCCGGGGGCACGGGCACCGTATCCGCCGCGAGCGCAGAGTCGGCATAGATGAGAGTTCCGTCCCCCAGCGCCACGGTGTCGGCCGAGCTCACGGTCACCGCCCGCACGCCGCGCGACGCGCCCACCCGCACCGGCATGGTCCGCAGCACGGCGCCCTCCCGCACCAGGTACATCCGCGAGCTGTCCACGGCAACTGCCAGATGCAGCGCGCGGTCCGCTTCGGCGCGCGGGCGGATCAGAGCGAGGCGCCGCCGGGCCGCGTTGGCGGCAGCAAGGCGGAGTGAATCAGAGGCACGCCAGTCGGCCAGCCGCGCGAGGTCGCCGCGCAGCTGCTCCCGCTTCACGAAGAGGCCCCCCGCGACGGTCAGAGTCGCGGCAATCGCCACGGCGAGCCATATCGTCGACCGCTGCGGAGCGATCATAGCCGGTCCAGCCGCACGGCATCGAGAACGGGCACGCCCAGGGGATCGGACCGTCCCACTCGCACGGTCGCCGTCAGGCGCACCGTTACCGGCGCCACCGATGCCAGCGACCGGGCTTTTTGCTCCAGCGCATCCGGGAATGCCACGTACAACGTCGCGTTCTGCTGCCCGGGCCCCGTGACGAGCAGATACGGCTCATTCTGTTCCAGCCCTTTGCGCAACGGATCCGCCGTCTGCAGTGCGTAGACCTGAACGGTCCACAGCACCGTTTTCCCGCGCGCTCCGGCGGGATCGGCGCGCAGCTGCTCCAAGGTCAGCGACCCGGGGGCGACCGGCGAGACGACGGACGTCGGGCTGGCGGAGGCGGCCGGCGGACGACGCGCCACGGCCCCCTGTGCATGCACCGAGGACGCCGCACACGCGGCGGCGGCGACCCCACACGCCCAGATGCGACCGTTCCTCATAGTCAACACACGCACTGCGATCGGTTGCTGATGGAGACCGTTCTTGTGGGGACCGTTCTGGTAGGGGGCTGTCCCGAGCCGTACATTTCAAAAAATGGCCGCTTCCGCACCGCGACCGGTAGTCCTGGTCGTCCTCGACGGCTGGGGATACCGCCCCGAGCGCGAAGGTAACGCTATCGCGTTGGCCAACACGCCGACATGGGACGCCATCTGGAGCCATCCATCACGCACGCTCCTCGCGGCCTCGGGTCTGCGGGTCGGACTCCCGGAAGGACAGATGGGCAACAGCGAAGTCGGCCACCTCAACCTGGGCGCGGGCCGCATCGTCGTGCAGGATCTGGTCCGCATCGACGCGGCGATCGCCGACGGATCCTTCGTCCGCAACGGAGCCTTTGCCTCCGCCTGCCGTGCCGTCCGGCATGCCGGCGGGACGCTGCATCTGGTCGGGCTCATCGGGAATGGCGGCGTGCACGCGCGGGATCGTCACCTCTGGGCGCTCCTCGATGTCGCCACGGCGCAGCGCGTTCCGCGCACCGTCATCCACGCGCTCCTCGACGGCCGCGATACGCTGCCACGATCCGCGGTGGGGTTCATGGAGGAAGTCATGCGGCGGGCCGAAGGACGCGCCCGAATCGCGACCGTGAGCGGTCGCTATTTCGGCATGGACCGCGATCGGCGGTGGCCCCGCACGGAGCTCTTCTACCGCGCCGTCGTCGATGGCACGGGGCCGACGGGCAGCGATCCCCTCGCGGTGATCCGCACGGCGTACGACCGCGGGCAAACCGACGAGTTCATCACGCCCGCGGTCATTATGGACGGGGGCGCACCCGTCGCGCCCATACGCGACGGCGACGCGGTGATCTGCTTCAACTTCCGGTCGGATCGGATGCGGCAGTTCGCGCGCGCGCTCACCGAGCCGGGATTCCGTCATTTCGATGTGGCGAACCGCCCCGCCGTCCGCGTCGTCACCATGACATCGTACGGACAGCAGTTCGCGCTCAGCGTCGCGTTTCCCCCGCTGTCGATGGCACACATCGTCGCGGAGGAGCTGAGCGACCGGTCCATGACGACATTTCGTACCGCGGAGACCGAGAAGTACCCGCACGTCACCTTTTTCTTCAACGACTACCGCGAGGAGCCGTTCCCCGGCGAGGACCGCGTGATGGTGGCCAGCCCGAAGGTGGGGACCTACGACTTGGCGCCAGACATGTCCTCGATGGGTGTGACCGTCGCCGCCCGCGACGCCATTCGCTCGGGCAAGTACGACCTGCTCGTGGTCAACTACGCCAACCCCGACATGGTCGGCCACACC
>PLLD01000209.1 GCA_003141205.1 Gemmatimonadota bacterium | reverse complement strand
CGACATTACCAACGAGGTGCGGCTGCTGCCCCACGCGCCGCCGGGACCGGTGCTCTACGCGTTGCTCGGCAGCACGATCGGCAATTTCTACCCGCCCGAGGCGGTGCGGCTCGCCCGCCGCGTGCGCGACGCCATGGCGCCCGAGGATGCGTTCCTGCTCGGTGTGGATTTGCGGAAGGACGTCGCCGCGCTCGAGGCGGCGTACAACGATCGGGGCGGCGTGACGGCGGAGTTCAACCGGAACGCGCTGCGCGTGCTGAACGCGGAGCTCGGCGCCGATTTCGATCCCGAGGCGTTCGACCACCGCGCGTTCTACGATCGGGCCACCCACCGCATCGAGATGCACCTGGTCTCGCGCCTGGCGCAGGATGTGGCGATCCCGGGAATCGGACGCGTCGGTCTCGCGCGCGGGGAATCGATCCGGACGGAGATCAGCGCCAAGTACGATCGCGCGAGCGTCGCGGCCTTGTTCGCGGCGGCGGGGCTGCGCGTCGCGGACTGGCGGAGCGATCCGTACCACGAGCGTTTCGCGCTGGCGGTGGGCGTCGTCGATCGCCCATGAGCGCGCCGGGGGCGCCGGGGGCGCCGGGGGCGCTCCGCTCGCTACTCATGGATGATCTGCGGGCGCATGCCTTCGCGCCGCCGCCGGGAACCCTGAGCGGGGTGCCCCGCATCGGGGCCGAAGTCGAGTTCCTCCCGGTCGAGCGGGAGACGCGGCATCTCGCCCCGATCTTCGGATCCTCCCGCCACTCGTCCCAGGCGCTGTTGCGGGCGATCGGGGCCGCGCGTGGATGGGCCGAGCACACGTCCGAGAAAGGAGTTCCGGTCTTCCTTTTGCCCGATGGCGGGCGCGCGACGTTCGAGCCGGGGGGACAGATCGAGTACAGCTCGCCCCCGGATCGCTCGGCGTCGGTCGTGCTCGAGCGGATGCGGTCGTTCGCGGCCGTCCTCTCGGAGGCCGCGGACGCGCGCGACATCGACGTGCTGACGGTCGGGATCGATCCGGTCAATCCGGCGGATGCCGCGCCGTTGCAGCTGCACGCCCCCCGCTACGCGCGCATGGCCGCGTTTTTCGCGACGATCGGGCCGGCGGGGGCGCGGATGATGCGGCAGACCGCTTCCATTCAGATCAATCTCGATCCGCCCGGCGGTGACGCTACCGCAGCGTGGCGCCTGCTCAACCAGATGGCGCCGTACCTGACCGCGATGTTCGCGAACTCATCGCGGTACGGTGGGCGTCCCACAGGGCATTGCAGCTTCCGCGCGCAGTGTTGGAGATCGCTGGATCCGGGCCGCACGGGGCTCGTCGGACTCACCGGCGATCCGATCGAGGCCTATCTCGATTTCGCGCTGAGTGCGCGGGCCCTCCTCGTCGAATCGGAGCCCGGCGACTTCCCCGTCTTCGCGGATTGGGCGGAGCGCGCCGGCGTCGACGAGTCGGAGTGGCAGGTGCACCTGACGACCCTCTTTCCCGAGGTGCGCCCCCGCGGACACTTCGAGGTTCGCTCGATCGACGCGCTGCCGCCGCGATGGTACGCGGCGCCGCTCGCGCTCCTGGCCGGCCTGCTCTACGACACGGATAGCCGGCACGCGGCGGTCGAGGTGACGGCGGGCGCCAACCCGGATCTGCTGTGGACGGGTGGCCGCGAGGGGTTGCGCGATCCCGCGATCGGGCGGCCGGCGACCGCGCTGTTCGAGCTGGCGTTGGGTGCGTGCCGGCGACTGGGCCCCGCGGTCGTCAACGCCGCGGATCTGGCGGTTGCCGCGGAGTTCTTCGAGACCTATACGCGGCGCGGGCGCAGCCCGGCGGACGACGTCGAGGAGCCGGTCGCGCTAGGACGGTAGGGGCATGCGGACGGTGGCTTTTCGCTCCAGCTTCCCCCACCCGACGCCGTGCCCCTGAAATGCCGTCTTGAACGAGCGCACGACGACCCAGTACATGAGCTGCCGGTACACGAATCGCTGCAGGAAGATGAGCCACGTCAGCGACTTCTCCTCGCCCGGCTCCATGAGAAAGGCGAGCGCCGCGCCCAGCCAATCGACGAGGAGGAAGACGGCGTAGTACGTGAACACGTGCTCGAGGCTCGTGAGGGCGTAGGTGGCGCCGTGGGCCGAGCGCGTGAGCTCGATCGACACCAGGCTGTAGAGGAACGCCAGGTCGGCGAGGGGCGAGATGGCCGGCAGCAACAGCTGGAAGAGCCAGACGTTTGGCAGGGCGGCCCACCCGAGGGATCCGTACCGCAGCCGGAACAGCGTGCGGCGCTGCTTCCAGGCGCACTGGAGGGTCCCGAAGGACCAACGAAAGCGTTGCCGGGCGAGCGTGGACAGTGTGTCGGGCGCTTCGGTGTAGCCCACCGCGCCATCGGCATAGGCGATCGAGTGACCGGCGGGGCGAATGCGGAGCGTCAGGTCCTGGTCCTCCGCCAGCGTGTCGGCCTGAAACCCTCCGACGGCGAGCACGAGCGACTTGCGCCAGGCGCCGACTGCGCCCGGCACGACCGTGATGCCATCGAGGAGGGAGAAGGCGCGCCGGTCGAGGTTTTGACTCGTGACGTATTCGAGCGCCTGCCAACGCGTCACGAGGTTCACGCGGTTGCCGACCTTGGCGTTTCCCGCGACGGCTCCCGCGCGCGGGTCCGCGAGCGGTTGCACGAGCTCCGCAACGGCGTCGGGTGCGAACAGGGTGTCCGCATCGAGCGCGATCACGATCTCGTGCTGGGCGGCGGCGATGCCGACGTTGAGCGCGCTGGCCTTGCCGCCGTTGTCCTTGCGGTAGACGGCGACCGCGGCCTCGTCGGCGAAGGCCTCGCGGACCACCGCATACGTGTCGTCGGCGGAGCCATCGTCGACGACGATGATCTCGATCGGTCCGTCGTAGATCTGCGCGAGGAGGCTGCGCACCGTCCGGACGATCACCCGCGCCTCGTTGTAGGCGGGAACGATGACGCTCACCGGAGGCGCGTAGCGCGTCGGCTCGCCGCGGCGTTGATGCCGGAGCACGCGCTGGATCACCGCGAGCGGGGCGATGATGAGGAGGCGCCCGATCCCGAGGATCACGGCGACCATGAAGATCCAATACAGCGACACCTCGCCGATGCCGAGCGTGGCCCATCCGGCGAGGCGCAACACCCGCGCGGCCTCGCTCACGCGCGGCAGCGGCGGCATCGCCTCATCCCGGGAGATCCCGACGAGATCGGACAGCAGGACCAGGGTGTCGTCGTTGGCGCGCAGTGAGTCGATGAGGGGGCCGAGCGCTGCCACCGTCCGCGAGCGGTTCCCCCCTCCGTCGTGCAGGAGGACGACGTTGCCGCTGTCGCGCGCGCCCAGGACGAGCTTGAGGATCGAGTCCTCCGGGATGTTTTGCCAATCCTCGGAGTCGTTGCGGAGCCCGACGGTGTAGTAGCCGCGCCGCGTGGCGACCCGGATCGGATCGAGCTCGTCCGGCGTGGTCGGCGCGGCGTCCCCGAAATACGACGGCCGGAAGAACGCCGTCCGGTGATTCAGGACGGATTCGATGAGGCTCTCGGTGGCGTCGAGCTCGAACGCGACGCGCTTCTCGGACGCGAGCGCCAGGTTGGGGTGGAAGTACGTGTGGTTGCCGACCTCGTGCCCTTCGGCGTAGATGCGGTCGAGCAGCAGGATGTGCGTGTCCGCGTTTTCCCCGATCACGAAGAAGGTGGCGGGAGCGTGGTATGCCTTGAGCGTGACGAGGATGAGGGGGGTCCACCGGCCGTCGGGGCCGTCGTCGAACGTGAGCGCCACCTTGTGCGCGCTCTGGCCATACCGGTCGACCACGTAGGGAGTCGGGAAGCGCGTGATCGAGTCATCCACGATCGTGCCGGTGGGCGCCACGCCTACGCTCCGCTCGCCGGTCGTCGGCTCCTCGCGGATGCGGAGGATGTCGCCCCCGGTGTCGGGGACCTCGTTCGGGAGTGGACAGATGCGCTCGCCGGCGATGACGACCGCGGGACGGCGGCTCGTCGCGCAGATCACATCATTGATGAACTCCACATCGTAGCCGGGGGGAACGACGTCGAGGCTGTGGGGCCCTCCCTGCAGTCCGTGCCGGTCCAGCACCTGCCAGAGCGCGGGGTCTTCCTGGCCCATGCGCCACACGGCGGTTCCGGCGACGCCGAGCTCGCGCCCGATCTGCAGATCGTTGTAGGCCGTCGCGCCGTCGAGATACCAGATGATGTGGTCCACCGAGTCGGGATCGGTCCATGCGACGTAGGGGTTGAGCGAGGTGGAGTCGAAGTG
>PLLD01000072.1 GCA_003141205.1 Gemmatimonadota bacterium | reverse complement strand
CGCCTCCTCGTATTCCTCGCCGTACGCGTATGAACTTTTCTTCAACACGGCCGATGGAGAAGGGGGGAATGGGCTGAACTTCCTCTCGGCCCACGATCCTCGTCTCACGTTCGACTCGTCGCTCATGACCGCCAGTGGGACGCCGTGGTATCTGCCCGCCAAGTTCGAAGTGAATTTCTCCCTGTTTCCGATCGCAACCGGGGTCGAGGCCGCACTCATTTCAGCGGAAGTAGCACTCGCGACGAACGCGGTTACGTGGCTTAACGACCTCAACGCGCTGCGGACGGACGGGACGTTCACGGTGCCGACGGTTGGCGACACGGTGTACGGCGCCGGCACGGGCGGGGTCGCGGGGCTCGCGCCATTGGCGGATCCGGGGAGCGACAGCGGTCGCGTGAGCCTCATGTTTCGCGAGCGGGCGTTCTGGCTGTTCGGCACGGGGTCGCGGCTCGGGGATCTGCGGCGGCTGGTGCGGCAGTACCAGCGGAGCGCCGAGCAGGTGTTCCCGACGGGGCCGTATCCGAACGGGAGCAATCTCGCGCCGCCGATCATCAATTACGGTACCGATGTGAGCCTGACCTTGCCGACACCGGCGGGCGGCCTGACGATCACGAATCCGAATTACAAGGGGTGCACTACGCCGACTTCGTCGGCGTAAGGGAAGGCACCTCATTGCATCTCCGGATGCCGATCGCGCGCTACCTGCTCGAGCATCTCCCGGCCGGGCGCGATGAGAGAGCAGCGCGTCGTCAGCGTGTCCGTCGCCCGATCGCAACCAGGCGCTCCGCGATGTCTCGTGCGAGTGGCCGAGGCACGCCGGCTGCCTTTGCGAATTCCGGCCACTGCGCGACGGCATCCGATACGACGTCGATCACGTGTTCCACGTCGGCCGGCTTGAGTGATGCGTCGGCCGCGACCCGCTCGATGTTTGCCCGCGTCGGAGTCGCGCCCTCGCCCGCGACGAGCAGAGAATGCTGGCCGTTGGGTCCTTCCATGAACGTGAGATCGTAGGCCGGCGCCAGCTCCCATGCCCCATCGGCCGCCATCCGATAGGCGAAGTTCTGGACGTGGTCGTCGCGATTGTGCGCCAGGATGTTGAAGACCATGCGCCGAAAGGCTTCCAGCTTCCAGCGATAGTGCCGAGTGATGCGATGCGTCACCGCCAGAAATCCCGCGTAGTCGCAACTCGAGAAATCCGTCTGCGGGATTTGCAAGAGTCGGCCCAGGGTGTGGACGTGACGGCGGACGCCACCGGGCCCGCGATCGAAGCGCTCAACCCCGAACAGCCGCTGCCCTGACGCGGCCACGAAGAGACGCGTCCCGGGCACATCGATGCCGGCGGCCCGGGCCATCGCGGCATAGGCGTACTCGACGGTGCCCGCGTGGGTCCGATCGCGCCGAGTGGGGATCTTTATAATGAAGGGGACATAGTCTCCTGACGGCCGGGCCGTCGAGAGAGGAGCGTAGCGAATATCATCGGTGAGCTCGCCGTCGACGGTACGCACGTCCACATGAATCTTCGGGCGTGCCCCCCCGGACGACCCGCCTGCCGCGATGAGGGTCGGCAGCAGCGCGGAGGCCTTCCCAGAGGCCGCGCCACTCCCGTCGTCATTGAATACGCTGCGTGCCTCGTGCGCGATAGCATCGAGATCGACATGACCTCTGCGGCGCAGTTCGAGCGCCTGGGCAGGGCGGTAGACGAGGGCCCCCCACCCGCCGTCGCCCACAATCGCGAGGCGCATCAGCTGGGTCACATCGGATAGCGCGATCCCGTGGCGCTGAAGACCTCTGTCGACGAGCCGGCGCCCCCATTCGTCGGGAAGGGAGTCGGCAAACAGCCCCCACGCCCCCTCGAACGGAGCCCATGCAGCAGTCTGCGCGCTCTCTATCCCGGTGCCGAGATGAATAGGGGAGAGATCGAGGGTCTCCCGCCGCGCACGGTCGCAGAACGTCGCGTCATACTCGAAAAGCACATCGCGCCCGTCTTGCGCGAGAGTTCCTACGCGGAGCGCATCCTCGGAGCGCGGGCCGCGGACGAAGTGGACCGCGAGCTCCGCAACGGGAGGGAAACGGCGGAGGCGGGCAGGCATCAGCGCGAGAGTGTCCTCCCCCGCTGCCGCCCCGTGGCTCGACGCCGCGAGCGTAGGTCCGCGATGGAGCGCGCGGGAGGCAGCCGAAAGAGCGCATCGAATGCATCGACCCCGTCGAGCACCACGGCGAGGCTCAGTAAACGCGCGAGTGCGATCTGCCCCGTCCGCTCGAAGCGTTTGAGCGTTTCCGGCGCGACCCCCGCGCGCAGCGCCAGCTCCTCGCGGCTCCAGCCCCGCGCGAGCCGCAGGACACGGACGCGTGCAGCCAGTTCAGCGCCGATTTGAGCCGGCGATTCGGCATTAAATGGTAGCATATAAGCTATAGAAAATAATTATCGACAATTATAGGTAATATAACACCTATTATAATACTATCAAGTTCGGATCTCCGAGACTCGGTGACGACCGTCAGATCGCGTGCAGGATGCCAGAGGTCCCGGCGGCGGTGCTCGCAGGTCCCCCAATGAGCAGGACGTTGAGTCTCTAGCCCTTGCGATAGGGGACGACGACGTCTCGTAACATGGGGAAATGCCCCTTGTCGAGAGTCACCGAGGCCGCACCCGTGCTATTTGCACTCGCCGCGATCATGGCATCGGTGAGGCTGCGTTTGGTAGAAATCGCGCTGCGACAACCGCCAAGCCATCGGTTAGCGCCCGGGCGGACGGATCCTGCCGTCACCTTCACGACGGAGGGCGTCGAGGGGCGCAACCCGGTGGCCGCCGCCCTTCTGGGGTCGGGGATCATCGGGAGCCGGGCGGGGCTCGTGACCGAGTCGGGGCCCAGCGTCTCCTTCGGTGCCAACGCCGCCCGGAATCACTACGACCCGCCCCCCACTGGCTCGACCCCGATCGTACCGGGGAAGCTTCTCCTGGTCGATCTCTGGGCAGCGGAGCCCGCCGGGATTTACGCGGACCAGACCTGGATGGCATCGATCGGCGCGGGATGCGGCGCTCTGGAAGATCGTGCGGGACGCACGCGATGCCGCGCTCGGCGTGCTCACTGAAGCCGTGAGCGCCGGTACGCGGGGCGGATCTCGACCGCGCGGCTCGGACCGTGATCGCGCACGCCGGATACGGGGACAGAGTCGAGAGCCGGACGGGGCACTCGATCGACGCGTACGGGATCCATGGCTTTGGCCCCGCGGTCGACGATACCGAGACGGGGGACGATCGGATCCTCGTTCCCGGGGTGGGATTCTCGGTCGAGCCCGGGATCTACATCACGGGCGAAGTCGGTGTCCGCTACGGCACTTACACGTCGCGCCCGGATCTACCATGAGCAGGATAGGGCGTGGGTCCAGGGCATATTCACATGCGATCGGGGCGTCGTCTGGATCCGCGGGTATTGGCGCTCACCGGGAATCGATTGGCTTCGAGGCCGGCGAGAAGGTCCAGCAGGCCAGCGGCTTCCCAGGATTGGTTTCGCCGAGCTTGCGACATGGGGAGGAGCACGCCGGCGTCTTGCAGCTCCGCGAGCGCCTGATAGACCGCGGCTCGTGCGCGCCGCGTGGCCGTGGCGGCCACCTGAGCAGTGATCATCGGGTGGGCAGGCAGTACGTCGATCAGCGCCCACGCAGCAGCACCGGCCCGCGGCGCGGCCGCCCGGGCCAGCTGCGCGCGCCAGCGCGATGTCAACTCCTGAACAGCGGTCAGATAAGCGTTCGCCAAGTGTGCGGCGCGCGAGGCTGCCTCCGCGAACTGGTCCACCCATTCGATAACACGGTCGTCGCGGAACCCCATCAGCCCCTCTACATACTGAGCCCGCGCGCTGGCCAGGACGACACTGATTGGGGGGACGTACGCTGGCGCGATCCCCCGGCGGCGTAATATGACGTGGATTAAGGCACGGCCCGCGCGCCCATTGCCGTCGTCGAACGGATGAATGGTTTCGAATTGGGCGTGTGCGAGCGCGGCCTGCACGATCGGCGGAAGTCGCTCCTCATTTACGGCATCGCACAGGTCGGAGAGGAGGGCCCCAACCGCATCGGGCGGCGGCGGCACGAAATCGGCGCCGCACGGCGTGTAATCGTTACCGCCGATCCAGTTTTGCCGAGTCCGAATGCGCCCCGCGATATGTGCGTCGGGGGCATTCGCCATGAGGCGGCGATGGATCGCGATGATATCGGTCACGGCGAACCGGTGGGCGGCGGCCGCTCGATGCACCGCGACGTCCATCGCAGCAATGTTCGCGATGATCTCCAAGGCAGTCGGACTGGCCTTTCCTCCCGCTGCGGCACGCACTTCTGCACGCGCCAGCTCACGCACACCGAGTTGCATCCCTTCGACCTTGGATGAGGCGATGGATTCGGTGCGAAGCAGGAGCCGTGCGAGCGGCGCGAGGGCGGGGTGGGCCTCCGCGTTCAAATTCCGAATGGAGAGTTCGGCCTCCGACACCGCGCCGGCGACCTCGGCGCCCAAGCTGAGCGGCATGTTCACGAGCGCGTCGGGTAGGAATGCCCGGTACCGGCGTGCCCGAAGGTACTTTTTCGGGGCGTACGCGATCGGGTCGTGTGGCCAGGTCAACTCGATGTGTCGTCCAGGCATCCTGGATGGGGACTATTGGTTAATTCAGCTTATAGCATATTCTGAACTAAGATACGAGTGCTGGTGCAGGATGGCAACCTGCCACATCAGCCCTGAGCGCGACGCTGATACATCCCTTCTGCCCACTTGCAGTATTCCCGTGCGCGAACAAGCATCTCTCGCCCGTCTGGCATTGACGTACCGACCCTACGCGGAGCGCGGAGCCTGCTATGCGGCCTCGCCGAACGTGTTCTCCGCCATTTATTTACGTGCGTGATCCTACTGACGGCGCTGCTCGGCTTGGCGCTTGTGCCCGTGCGCGACAGCGTGAATAGATGGCCGGGGCCCGGCATTTCACACGAGTTGGCCGAACGGCGGGCGCGCCAGATTCACGACGTGCGGTACGACATTCGGGTCGATCTCCGCCAGCGCGACCGGGCGACAGAACATGTCACGGTGCGCTTCGAGCGTATCGGCACGGGCGATGTCGTTCTCGACTTTCGGGCGAGCCATCTCGTAGGCCCTGTGTTGGCCAATGGTGCACCAGCGCCGGGAATCGTCGCGGCCAGAGGGCACGTGCTCCTACCGGAGGCAATCCTCCGGGCGGGAGATAACGACGTCGAATTCGACGTCGAAGCCCCGATCGCGCCGTCGGGGACGAGCATCATCCGCTTTCACGACCAAAAGGATGGCTCGGACTACCTCTACACGCTTCTCGTACCGTCCGACGCGAACGCGCTATTTCCCTGCTTCGACCAGCCCGACCTCAAGGCGCGCGTCACTCTCGCACTGACCATCCCGCGTGGTTGGACGGCCCTGGCCAATGGGGCCCTGGCCGCGGCCGACAGCACCGACTCGGCCACAACGTTGCACTTCGCCGAATCGGAGCCGATCAGCACGTATCTCATCGCATTCGCCGCCGGTCCCTGGGCCCGATTCCATTCGACCGCCGGTGCCCGCCCGATCACCCTCTACGTTCGCGCCTCGCGCGCGAAAGAGGTGGAAAGCGACTCGATCATCACGCTGAATGCGCGCGGGCTGAATTGGCTCGAGCGCTACTTCGATCGGCCATTCCCATTTCAGAAGTTCGACATCCTTCTCGCTCCCTCCTTTCCCTTCGGCGGGATGGAGCATCCCGGCGCCGTCTTCTACAACGAGGAGACGTTCATCTTCCGCGAGCGCCCGACCCTCAACCAGCGCTTGAATCGGGAGCTCACGATTTTCCACGAGGTCACCCACCAGTGGTTCGGTGATCTGGTCACCATGCGCTGGTTCGATGACCTGTGGCTCAAGGAAGGGTTTGCCAATTACATGGCGGCGGTGATGCAGGACGCGCTCGACCCCAAGGCGGGGGCGTGGATGACGTTCTACTTGCACAATCGCCCCAGCGCCTATGCGGTCGATGTCACCGACGGGACCACGCCCCTATGGCAGTCGTTGAGCAATCTGGATCAGGCGAAGAGCGCGTATGGTCCGATCGTGTACAACAAGGCCCCCGCGGTCATCAAGCAGCTCGACTATCTGGTCGGCGATACCATCTTTCGAAACGGGCTGCGATCCTATCTCCGCGACCACGCGTACGGGAACGCCACCTGGCACGATCTCTTGAATGCCATCAGTGCCGCAGCGCATCGGCCACTTGGCGCGTGGGGGCGCGGGTATATCCTGCGTCCCGGTGTGCCCATCCTCGAACAGCGACTGAGGATACGCGACGGGCAGATCGCGAAGCTGGTCCTCGTCCAACATCCCGCACGCCCGCTCTCGGGGCCGCAGCCCTGGCCGGCCAAGCTCAACGTTCTCCTGGGCTCGTCGAACGGGCCGCCCATCAGCGTTCCAATCGAGCTCGCCGGGCAACAAACGACCGTACCCGTCGCCGGCCAGCCCGCCCCGACCTTCGTGTATGCCAATGCCGGTGACTTTGGATATGCGCTCGTCATGCTCGACCCCAGGAGCGTCGAGTGGCTGGGCCAGCACATCGAGGAAGTGGACGATCGGCTGCTCCGCGCCATGTTGTGGGGCTCTCTCTGGGATCTCGTTCGGGAGGCGAGGCTGTCTCCGACGCGCTATCTCACCATCGTCGAGCGGCAGCTACCGCTCGAACGCGACGAGCAGATCGCCGCCGCAGTCCTCGCGCGGACGTCGCGAGCTGTCGAGGCTTACCTGCCGGACACTCAGCGGCACGCAGTGACGCCCGTGCTCGAGCGCCTGCTCTTTGGCTTGATCAGCGACACTGCGCGGACGTTTAGCGTGCGGAAGGCGAGTCTCGACGCACTACTCCGAACGGCCCAATCGGCGAGCGCGCTCGATTCACTCAATAGATGGATGGACCGCGACTCGCTCGCCGGCGCGCCGCTGCGCGAGCCCACGCGATGGTCCATCGTGGCCGCCCTGATCGCTCGGCGGGCACCGCAAGCGAGCGGGCGCTTAGCGCAAGAGATTCGGCGGGACACGACGACCGAAAGGGCGCGGGATCAGTTCATCGCGGAGGCGGCATCGCCCGATACATCCAACAAGGAGTTGTATTGGCACCGTTACTTCGCCGACCGGGCGCTGAACGAGGAGTGGGTCACGGCGAGCCTGCACGCGTTCAACATCCCGGATCAAAGCGCACTCACCCTCCGTTATCTGGGGCCCGCGCTCGATACGCTGCCGTGGATTCAGCGCAATCGCCGCATCTTTTTCCTGAGCGCGTGGCTGGACTCGTTCCTTGACGGCCAGACGAGCGCCGCGGCGTTACGTCGCGTTGAGCGGTACCTCGATGTACACCCACATCTGCCCGCCGACCTGCGGCAGAAGGTGCTACAATCGTCCGACGAGCTTCGTCGGGCGGTGGGGATTCGAGCGGCCAGTGGTGTGGGTGTTGATTTACCCAATCGGCGACGCGATCTAGCCCTTGCGATATGGGACGGTGACGTCTCGCAGCATTGGGAAATGGGCCTTGTTCAAGGTCACCAGCGTCGCACCAGCATGGTATGCACTCGCGGCGATCATGGCATCGGCCAGGCTCGTGCCATGCGTCGGGTAGAAATCGCGACGCCACAAGCCGCCCTGTTCCGCGATGGCGATGTCGATAGTGCTGACCTCGAACGCATGGAGGAGAGTGTCGAGGGCCTCGCGCTCGCGGCCCTCCCGGACCCCCGCGAAAAGCTCGGCGACGACAATCGCCGAGGTAAATAGTATATCTCGGCGCCCTTCAAGATACGTCACGGCCTGGGATCGACCTCGGAGATAGTCGATCATGACATCCGTGTCGATCAACAGCCGGCCCGCCATCGGTTAGCGCCCGGGCGTCCGGATCCTGCGATCACCTTCGCGACGGATGGTCTCGAAGTCGGGAAGATCGTCGCGATCCTTCCAGATGCCGCGTGCCTGGCGCAGGAGGGCGAGCCGGTCGGTCGAGGCGCCAGTTTGCAGCACGCGGTCGATAGCAGAGCGAATGAGTTCGCTCAGGGACCGGCCGGTGGTCCGCGACAGGGCGCGAAGGTGTTGATGCTCGACCTTCGTCAGGTAGATCTGGGTCCGGACCATAGGGGGATTCGCCATGGAGTCAAGTTAGAGTGAGTGATGTATATATGCAATGTATATCATATTTGGCCCGTTTCTTCGCGCTCGGAGGGAGGGAGTCCTCGGTGCCTGGCAGACGGGAATACCCCAAGGGACGGCACACCTAGGACAAATCGAGTCTCGCCTGTCTATTGCATGGTGGTCGGGTAGGGCGAGCACGATTCGCGGCCCCTTCCGGCCGAGACTGCCACAACCGATTACAGGCGATTGGTCCCTCTTTCCCAGGTTCTTAGGCGTGACTCATTCTCGGCGCACCTGCCTCCACGCGGTCTTCGCGACCGTTCTCGTTCCCGTGACGCTGCTCGCCGCGCGGTTCCCCGACCGGGGAGTTCCGCGGCAGCGTGCGGCCGCTGCGATTCCCGATTCGCTCTTCAAGCGGGCCGGTATCGCGAAGGCCAAGACACCGAAGGCCTGCCAGGACGCGCTCGATTCGGCGGTCAGCGCGGGCTATTCGTGGGTCGAAGCCGACTCGAAGAAACGGCCGGCGGATGCGCGCGATACCGCGAGTCACAGCGGCTACGCCGCCGTCGCCGCGCACAGAAAGGCGCTTTCGGCGACCTGCGCGCGGAAGTTCAAGATGGCGACGGCCGACTCGAGCGATTTGCGGGTGCTGATCGGCCTCTATGCCAGCGCGGAAATGGAGGATCAGCTGCAATCTGCCCTCGAGCGCCGCATCGCCATGGCCACGACGACCGAGGCTCGCGCCCAGGCGCTCCTCGATGCCGTGAGCCGGTACGTGTCGTACGACACGGTTCCGGGGCGCACCGCCCGGGCCGAGCCGTACGTCGCGCGGCTCGACGCACTGGGGGATAGTGCGCGGAAGGAGCGGATCCAGGCGCATGCGACGGTGGCGAGCTCGTTGAGCTTTTACAATGCGACCGACCCGCTCGCGCGGGCGCATGCGGACCAGGCGTTGGCACTCGTACGCGCTCTCACGCCGGATGAGCGGGCCGATAGCGTGCATCAGGGACGGGAGGACTACGTGGCCGGAATCCAGGCCGCGGCGGATGTGGATGCCGCGACCGGCGACTACAAGACGGCTCTCGCGATTCTGAACGAAGGGATCGCCACGATGGGCGACACGTCGAGGTCGTACAATGTGACGCAGATGTTGGCCGCCTTTCGGCGCTATGCGCTCGTGGGCACCCCGGCCCCGGCGGTCACGGCCGAGCATTGGATCAATGCGCCGGCCGGCACGACGACGTCGACGTATGCGGGGCGCGTCACGCTTCTGGAGTTTACGACGACGTGGTGCGGCTGGTGCAAGAAGGGATATCCGGCGATGCGGCGGTTAGCCGCGAAGTATCAGAGTCACGGGTACCAGCCCATGTTCGTGTCGCTGATCGAAGGGGCGAGCATGAGCAAGTCGGACACCGTCTCCGCGGAGCTGGCCTACGACCGGGACCACTGGGTGAAGGGCGACTCGATCGGGTTCCCGATCGCGATTTACGACACGAAGGTCGTGGTCGTGCCGCCGCCCAAGAAGGATTCCACGTCGAAGAAGGATTTGACGGCGGTCGCGTCGACCAAGACGTCGAGGGATTCGACCGCCGATTCGACGGCGAAGGCGCCGCCGCCGCGCCGGGAGAGCCCGACGCTGTTCAAGGAATACCTCGCGGACGGGTATCCGACGTACTTCTTCGTCGATCGGAATGGGATCATTCGCGATGTGCAGGTCGGGCACCGGGTGGATATCGAACAGCGCTTTTCGACGATCATCGAGCGGCTGCTCGCGGAACCAGCCGCGATGCGTTAGGCAGCCGCCCGCAGCCGGGAGCGCCTCACTCATAAGGACTGAACCGATGAAACGCAGGCGAATGCCGCGCGCGTGGATCGTCGCGTCCATGCTCCTGGCGGCGCTGGAGGCGACCTCTGGCCAGACTGCACCACGGGCGCCTGCCGCTCCTGGCACTCCGCGGGCGTGCATCGAGTCCGGTGACCGCTACGTGGATAGCGTGTTCAATGCGGCGAGGCAGACGGGTATGGCTCAGCCCCTCGACTACGACGGCTTGCGACGCGTGTCGGCCACACGTGACTCCGCGTGCGCCAGGCAGTTCAGCCCCAGCACGATCGATCCCCGGCTCGCCACGGATCTCGCCGGACTCTATCTCAAGGCGGGGGAGCCGAAGCTGGCTGAGCGCGCCGTCGCCCACGCTGCTCGTCTTCACGGCGTGGTGGTGCCACGACTGCGTGTCGAGCTATCCGTTTCTCACGACGCTCCAGCACGACCTCGGGCCCAAGGGATTGCATCACGTCTTCGACGTGAACCTCGAGAGGGAATTCCACGGCGTCCAGATGGCGCCGGCGCAGGAGATCGAGGCGAATCGGCGGTACTATCAGGAGGAGCACGGATTCAGCTGTCCGATCGCCGTTCAGCCGCGCGACGCTGACGGCCCGCCGCCGGCGGCCGCGGCCGATTCCTCGAATGCGCACAATTACCTCGTCTTCGGCTATCCCCAGTTCACGATCATCGACGGCAAGGGCGTCGTGCGGGCGATCATCGCCGGATGGGTGTCCGGCCACGCGCGTGACAAGGTGATTCGTCCGGCGATCGAGCAGCTTTTGGCGGCGGAAAGTACGAGCTGATCCACGCCTAACGTGGCTTGGGGTAGGGCTCCATTGCGCCACGTCCCTTCTATAAAAGTGGTGAGTAGTAGGGTGTTTGTACTGAGCGCTGATTGCGCGCCGCGCGATTTCACTTGCGTTGGCGGAGCCGGGTACATACCCTAGCTACCGATCCGTGCCTGCCACATCGTGAATCCGCGCAGCGCCTACCGTACCGACGCCGTATCCGCGCCCGCACAGCTGGACGCGACGCTTGTCGCGCGTGTCCGATCGGGAGACGCCACGGCGCTGGGCGAGATCTTTACGACCCACTACCCCACGCTCTGTGGCTTCGCCGCGAGCTACGTCGGCACCGCCGAGTCGGCGGAGGAGTTGGTGCAGGAGCTGTTCCTGCATCTGTGGGCGACGCGGACGACGTGGGAGCTTCGCGGGGAATTGCGCGCTTATCTCTTTGGCGCGGTCCGGAATCGCGCGTTGAACGCCGGCCGGCGCTGGCGTCTCGAGCGCAAACTGGAGCGGGCGACCGCCGACGAGATCGTTTCGCCGTCTGCCATCGGCGAATTACCCGGGTACGGAAGTATGCCTCAAGCTACCGATGCGGCGGTATTGGCGGCCGAGCTGGAGCGCGGAGTACGGGAAGGAGTCGCTCGGTTGCCGGAGCGACTGCGTGCGGCCGTCCATCTCCGTTGGCGGGCGGGGATGAGCCATGCGGAGATCGCCGCAACATTGGGTCTGTCGCAGAAAGGGGTGGAGCAGCGGCTCCGGCGGGCGTTCAAGATCCTCCGCAGTCATCTCGCGCCGCTGAGGTAAGGGAGCGAAATGCGGCTGCTAGCCGCTTGAAGGTGTGCGGAAAGGAGTTTGACGGGTAGCCGTCGACTCGCGTGTCGTTTGACGTGACATTGCCGCCATTCGACTGGAGCGCCCTCGATCGGTACCTGGCAGGTGACTCGTCCCCGGAGGAAGCGGACGCGGTCCGGCGCTGGTTAGCCGACGATCCCACGCGACAGGGGGCGGTGGACGCACTGGTCAGCCTCGGCCTGCCCGACCAGATCGCCAAGAGGGATTGGAAGACAGCGGCGACGTGGGCCGCTCTCTCCACGAAGTTGCGGCGCGTGGATCGGGTTGGCGGAATCAAGCGCGTGCTGGCGCGGGGCGACGTGCGCGACACAGGGATTCCCGTGTTTGGATGGGATCGCGGTTACGGGCGCGGGGCCGGCGTCGGGCTACTTATCGCCACGATGGCGGCAAGCTTGGTTCTCCTGCTTCGGTCAACCCGAGCCTCCGAGGCCCTCCGCGGGTCCCATGTCGAGGCACTGAACTATGTGACCGCACGAGGCGAGCGCGCGACGGTGACGCTGCATGACGGGACGCGGGTGGTGCTTGGTCCCGCGAGCAGGCTACGAGTAGAGAACGATCCCGGTCATTACACGACAACGGCGCGGCTCGATGGGGAAGGCGTCTTTTCCGTTCGGCACGATGCGGCGCGGACATTCGTCGTGCAGACGGCGCGGGCCGAAACCCGTGATCTCGGGACGACCTTCGGCGTTCGGGATTACGCGAGCGACCCCGGCGCGCAGGTGGTGGTTCGCGAGGGAAGCGTCGCCGTCGCCGCGACGGTTGGTGAGCACGCGTCCGGTGCCACACTGCGCGCGAATGACATCGCGATGGTCGACAGCGACGGTCAGATCCGGAGCCGGCACGGCAGCGTCGCCTCGCTCCTGGAATGGGGTGACGGGACACTGATGTTCGACGCCGCGCCGCTGACAGATGTCGTGCAGGACATGGGTCGCTGGTTCGATCTCGACATACGGATCGGGACGGCGACATTGGGCGACCGTCGGGTCACGGCGTCGTTTACAACCGAGTCAGCGGACGATGCGGTCCGGATTGTCGCGGACGCCTTGGGTCTCACGGTCGTGCACGACGGGCGCGTCGTGACGCTAACGACCGTCCAACCGAAGCGCTGATGTCAGCCGACCGCAAGAGATCGCGTCCAGGTTCGACGAGTCGAGTCCAGATTTGGAGGGATGCCTGGGTGTACCGCTTCGCCATATTGTGTGCTGTGCTCGTGGGCCCGGCAATGACCTTCGCCACCGCGCAATCGCCGGACCAGCCGACTCAACTAGCCTCTGCCGAAAGGGGCCCCGCATTCATTTACATCCCGTCACCGGGCTCTCCGCCGGTCGACGCGAGCCGAGCTGCCGTTTTCCAGCGGCGCGTGACTCTGGATTTTACAGACGTCTCGTTGCGCGACGCGCTCCGGGAGATCACGCGTCAAGCGGGGCTCCGTTTTGCCTATGACCTGCACGCGGTGTCCGAGATCGCTCACGTGAGCGTGCACGCGCGGGATATCCATGTCGCGGCGGCCTTGACAGAGATTCTCGCCGACGCGGGCTTGGACGTGCGGCTCGAAACCGCGGAACAAGTGACATTGGTGCCGCGGGTCTCGGCGCTCCCCGCGGCGTTGCTGCGGCAGCCCGGCGGGGGCACCATCACCGGTCACGTGACCGACGGCGCGCTCAAGACACCGCTGTCCGAAGTGTCGATTCGCGTCGACGGCACGGCCCTCCGTACGACCGCCAACGCAGACGGGGTCTACTCGATCGCGGGTATCGCGCCTGGGGCCTACCGCGTGACCGCGCGCCGCGTGGGATATCAGGCGCTCACTAAGGACGTCACCGTCGCCGCAGATCAGAGGGCTACGATTGACTTTGCGCTCGTCGCCGTCCCCACCAAGCTCGACGAGGTTGTGACCACGGCGGTTGGTCAGCAGCGGCGGTACGAAGTCGGGAACACGATCTCGACCATCAATGCCGACTCGATCGCACCGACGGCACCGATCACGAGTCTCACGGACTTGATCTCGGCCCGGGCCCCGGGCGTCGAGGTGTTGGAGACGAGCGGGCTGACGGGGTCTGGGGAGGCGATCCGGATTCGGGGGCTCTCGAGCCTCGTCCTGCAGGGCGACCCGATCCTGATCGTCGACGGGGTGCGGCAGGATAATTCGGCGGGAGGCGACGTTACTGCCTATTTCAACTACACCGGTAGCGGCCAGAGTCATCCCACGCCGACCCGGCTCAACGACCTCGATTTCAATGACATTGCGTCGATCGACATCCTGAAAGGGCCCTCGGCATCGACCGAGTACGGCACCGACGCGGCCAATGGCGTGATCGTAATCACGACGAAGCACGGGACGGCCGGAGCGCCGCAGTGGAAGGCGTCGGCGGAGCAGACGGAGAGCGGCATGCCGGTGAGTTTCCCCAATGGATACTACGCCTGGGGACACACGACCGATGGGACCAATACACCCGTCAACTGTACGGTGACGGAACCGTATGGAGGTCAGTACGCGCAATATGGACCACCGTACAGCATTGGATCGACGGCCGGGACGTGCGTGACCGACAGCGTGACGCAGTGGAACCCGTTGAA
>PLLD01000081.1 GCA_003141205.1 Gemmatimonadota bacterium | reverse complement strand
TGTCGTTGCGGGATGGCTCCGTGCTGCCCGGATGGCCCGTCAACGTCGTAGACGCGCTCCGGCGTGCCGGGATGACGTTCTCCCCCAGGGTGCAGAGCGAGCGCGGGGCACTCCTCGTCCAGGGTGATGCCGTCTACGTACCGTACGGCGGGCACTGGGGGGACTGCGGAGACTATCATGGGTGGGTCGTTCGCGTCGCCCTGCACGACCCGACGCAGGTGGCCGCCTGGAGCACGCGCGCGCGGGCGGGGGGGATCTGGGCCCAGGGGGGCGTCGTATCCGACGGACAATCGCTCTTCGTCGCGACCGGANNGAGCGATGGAGAAGCGATCATTCGTCTGGGCGCCGATCTGGCGGCGCCCCGGACGCCTGCGAATTTCTTTGCGCCGACCGACTGGGACGCGCTCGACAACCGTGACGCCGACCTCGGTGGAACGGCTCCCCTGCCCCTCGATCTCCCCGGCGCGTCGGGTCCGACCTCGGTGATTCTCGCACTAGGGAAGAACGGCAAGGCGTATCTGGCCGACCGCGGCACACTCGGCGGGATCGGCGGCGAGCTGGCCTCTTGGACGGTCGCCAACCGGCCCATTATCACGGCCGCGGCCACCTGGCCGACGACGGCCGGTGCGATGGCGGTCTTTCACGGCGCGCCGACGGAGTGCCCGGGGCACGCGTCAGGCGCGGGGGTCGTGGCGCTCGAGATCGGCGCGGGCTCGCCACCGACCCTGCGGACCGCGTGGTGCGCGCCCCTCGACGGCGCGGGTGCACCGATCGTGACGACCAGCAGCACACAGGCGGACCCGATCGTGTGGATCACGGGGGCGGAAGGGGACAATCGCCTGCACGGCTTCCGGGGTGACACGGGCGAAGAGGTGTTCGGCGGCGGGGGTGCAGCCGAGGAGATGGCCGGCCTGCGCCACTTCGGCACGATCCTCGTAGCGCGGCGCAGGCTCTACGTGGCGGGTGACGGGCGCATCTACGCGTTCACATTTTGACCGGCGGCCAACGTCCTATAGCTGGGGGCGCAGCCAGCCCGCGATGCTGTCGATCATCCGCTTCGCCCACGGCCGGCGGCGCCACGTGGCGAGCGTGATGCGGCGGGAGAGCCGCTTGTCCTCCTCGAACTTCGCGGCCTGACTGCGGGCAAAGCCGGCATCGAGCACGTTGAGATTCGCCTCGTCGTTCAGCCGGAAGGAACGGCTGTCGAAGTTGGTGGAGCCCACCGACGTCCAGAGGTCGTCCACCGTCATGACCTTGGTGTGGTACATCGTGGGCTGATACTCGTAGATCGAGACGCCGGCTTCGAGGAGTGGGCCCCAGAAGGCGCGCGAGGCCCGGCGCACGATGATCGCGTCGGTGTGCCGTCCCGGCACGATGATCTCGACATCGACGCCGCGTCGGGCCGCGGCGACGAGGGTCGTCACGGAGAGGGCGCCGGGCACGAAGTAGGCGTTCGCGATGCGCACGTTCTTCTCTGCGCACGCGATCGAGAGCAGATACAGGAAGCGGACGCTCTCGCTTGCCTCGCCAGCCGAGCTCTTGAACACCTGCGCGATCTCGTCCCCCGCCGTGGCCAGCGGCGGGAAGTAATCGTCGCCATGCAGCACGACGCCGCGCGCCTCGATCCAATTGTCCATGAAGGCGGCCTGCATCTGCGCGACGGCCGGCCCCTCGAGGCGAAAGTGGGAGTCCCGCCAGTGGTCCGGGTCCTGTGCGTGACCCATCCAGTTGTCGGCGATCCCCACCCCGCCGGTGAAGCCGACGCGCCCGTCGACGACGAGGAGCTTGCGGTGCGTCCGGTGGTTGAGGCGCCCCAGTCCATACCAGCGGGGAGGGCGATAGCGCTCGACCTCCACACCGGCGCTCTGCATGCCGGTGATCGTCGCGCCGTCGATCTTGCCGCTCCCCATCCAGTCGAGCAACACGTGCACCCGTACCCCGGCGCGCGCGCGCTCGGCCAGCGCTTCGCCGAAGGCACGCCCGATTCCGCCCGACCAATAGATGTAGGTCTCGAAGGTGACGCTCCGCGTCGCGGAGGCGATGGCATCGAGCATGGCGGGAAAGATCTCGTCGCCGTTGTAGAGTGCGCTGACGTGGTTGCCCGGGACGAGCGCGGGCCCGAGCAGTGTGCCGACCGAGCGCGCGAACTCAGGATCCCGAATGCCATAGGCGTGCACGATCTCGTGCGCAATGGTCTTCGCACTCGTCTGGAGATTCGAGAGAACGATGGCGACACAGGTGGCCAGGAGAACGCCACCGAGCGTCCAGATCGCGTTGTGCACGGCGGTACGATACCGCGCTAACATTGCGCGCGACAGGATACCCTATTCTCTTATTACCGTGCCCCGCATCGATCCCTCGCAGGACCCGCATGCCTAGGAGTCGCGGAGACGCCGCCGTGCGCGCGCACGTCCTCGCGCTCCTGCGGGGCGGCCACGCCCATGCGACCTTCGCGCAGGCCACGGCCAGGGTCCCGCGGAAGCTGCGGGGGGCGCTGCCCCGCCGGGCGGAGCACACGATCTGGCAGCTGGTGGAGCACATTCGCCTTGGGCAGCGCGACATCCTCGACTTCAGCCGCAACACGACAGGGACGTATAGGGCGCCGAAGTGGCCGGAGGGCTACTGGCCGGCCACGGCGGCGCCACCGAGCGACAGGGCCTGGACCGCGTCGCTCCGGGCGATCGGGACGGACCTGCGCGCGCTCGAGAAAATGGTGGCTGACCCGGCGCATGATCTGCTCACGCCCTTTCCGTGGGGCGACGGGCAAACGCTGTTGCGCGAGACCCTGCTCGTCGCCGATCACACGGCGTATCACGTCGGGCAGATCGTCGTCGTGCGGCGGATCCTGGGGGCCTGGCCGACATAGAGCGCGTCCGTCGTTGAGCGCGTTCGCTCCTCGTGCGCATGCAGCTCACCCCGCGGTTCGAACCGACAGCATCCGGAGGTCGCATGCCCTGTATCATGGTGTTCTTCGCGCTCGCCACGCCGCGGCTGGTCATCGCCCTCTTGTGGCTATTCACCCGTTGGTTCAGCGGCCTCTTTTCGACCCCCCTCTGGCCTGTCGTGGGCTTCGTGTTTCTGCCCACGACCTTCCTCTGGTATACCGCCGTGTTGCACTGGTTTGGCGGTCAGTGGACGCTGTGGCCGATCGTGGGGCTCGTGATCGCTCTGATCATCGACGTGTCTCCGGCCAGCGGGAGACGGCGGGCCCGGTCGGATTGAAGGATCGCGGCCATTGAGATGACCCGTCAACACGACCGCGCGACGATGTTCAACGCGCTGCATCTGAAGGGGCGCCCCGTCGTGCTGTTCAACGTCTGGGACGCGGGGACGGCCATGGCCGTGGCACGCGCCGGCGCCCGGGCGCTGGCGACCGGAAGCTGGTCGGTCGCCGAGGCGCACGGGTTTCGCGATGGCGAAACGCTGCCGCGTGAGCTAGCGCTCGCGAATCTCCGCCGCATCGCCGGGGCCGTCGATCTCCCGGTGACGGTCGATCTCGAATCCGGTTACGGAGGATCCCCGGACGCCGTCGCGGAAACGGTCACGCGAGCGATCGAGGCGGGCGCGATCGGATTCAATCTGGAAGATCAGATCATCGGGCAGACCGGGCTCTACGCCGTTGCGGAGCAAGCCGCGCGCGTGCACGCCGCGCGCGCTGCGGTGGACCGAACGGGGATACCGGCCTATGTCAACGCTCGCACGGATCTCTTTCTGAAGGCCGAGCCAGCCGATCACGACGACAAGCTGTTGGATGCCGCCCTGCAGCGAGCCGACGCGTACAGGGCTGTGGGGGCCAGCGGATTCTTCGCTCCCGGTCTCGTCGACGACGGATTGATCGGACGATTGTGCGCCGCGTGCGCACTCCCGGTCAACATCCTCATGCGCCCGGGCGCACCGCCGACGCAGCGGCTCGCCGCCCTTGGCGTCGCACGCGTCAGCTTCGGTCCGGCGCCGTACAGGCTCGCGATGCGCGTGATCGAAGACGCCGCGCGCGAGGCGCTATCGGGCACGTAGCTGTCGGGCACGTAGCTGTCGGGCACGTAGTAGTCCCGCGGCAGCCGGTCCGGGCGCTGCTCGCCGGCGGCGAGAATCCGGCGGCCGCTATTCGTCGCTCAGGGCATCGACCGACGCGCGGAGCTGCTGGGAGAGCTCGGCCTCGCCCCCCCACAGCTCCCACCACGTAAAGACCTTTCCCTTTCGGTGCCCCTTCTCGGTGATCGTCACGCCCTCGGGCGTGAGGGTGAGAACGAGTGGCTGGCCGCGAACGAGGACCTCACGCTTCAGCGGCTTTTCAAGTTTGGTTGGCATGCATTAGAATGGCGCATGGGCGACGGTTTTGCACCCCTCGAACGCGAACGGGCCGCCCGCTGAGCACGGCGCGGACGCGCGGATGTCACGGCCGCCGACAGCACGGCGCTGCCGCAGCCGCCGAACACGAGCCAGAAGGTGCCAAAGAATTCGGCGAGCATCCGCTTCGAGAGGGAGGATGTGACCATACGAGTCCTCTGAATGAGCCTGGTTGATTCCTGACGCGGAGCGCGCTCCACGCCGCGACGACGAGGAGCGCACCCGGGGGCGCTGCACGATACCGAATCCGATCACGATCCGACCCAGGTAATTTGCGCAAATCGGGCGGCGTTGTCCATCCAGGAACGCGGTGTGGTGCCCGCTCCCGGCGACATTACGATGTGCGGCGGCCACGTCAGGTCCGCGTCAGGAACTCATACTGGGCCTGGGTGAGCGGCACCACGGACAGCCGCCCCTGCCGGACGAGGGGTGAGTCTGCGAACAGCCGGGTGGCCTTGATGGTGGCGAGCGATACCGGCTCCGCGATGGGCCGCCCGGCCTTGATCGTGACGATCGGGCGGCGTGGATCCGAGGCGTCGACCGAGACGACGGAGGCGGTTCCGACGGCGCTCTTCCGCGCACCCGTTTCGTAGATGATCAGTCGTGCGCCGGCCGGCATGTTCGCGAGGTGCTTGACCGCGGCCGGATTGGTGACGCCGTCCCAGTGCGTGACGCGGTCGCGTTGCAGATCTGCGAAGGAGTACCCGGACGGCTCGGTCTTGAGCAAATAGGAGGCGGCCATATGCTGCGAGCCCTCGTGCTGGGTCGTCGTAGGGATTGGGAATTACAGCAGGATCACGGGTAAGATGGAGGCGCAATGGGCTGCACGCCCATCCCGCCGGTATTGATGATCATACCGATCATCATTGACCGTCGACGGACCGCCTCGCCTCGGAACCCCATCGCGGCAACACCACCGAGAACGTTGACCCCTCGCCCACGACGCTCTCGGCGGTAAGCTCCCCGCCCAATTGGCGAGCGAGGTCGCGCGAGATCGTGAGGCCAAGCCCAACTCCCTGTTGGCTCTCATGCACCTGCTGTCGATCGAGCTGCACGAACGGCTCGAAGATCAGCACGAGCTTGTCCCGCGGGATCCCGCGTCCGGTGTCGCTCACGACGACGTGGAGCCGATTCCACGCGACGTCAGCCTCCTCGCCCGCGCAGCTGACAGAGGATGCGATCGTCACGCACCCGCCGGGGGCGGTGAACTTGACCGCGTTGGACAAGAGGTTCAGGACGATTTGCGTCAGCCTGTCCGGGTCCGTGTACACGACGAGGCCATCGTGCCGATGGGGAAGGTACGTATAGGTGATGTCCTTCTTGCGGACCTGTGGCTCGATCACCACCTCGAGATCGGCGAGGAGATCGGGCACCGAGACATCCCGCATCTGATACTCGATCTGCCCCGCGTCGAGCTGGGCAAAATTGAGGACGTTGGTGATCAAGCCCAACAGACGATGCCCGCTGCGACGGACGGCTTTCAGCGCTCCGTGCTGTGCTTCGGTGAGGGAGCCGTATAGCCCGAGCTCGAGGAGATCCACGTACCCGGCAATGGCATTGAGCGGGGTCCGCAGCTCGTGCGACATCGTCGTGAGGAACGTGGTCTTCGCCGCGTTAGCGGCTTCAGCCACGGATGCACGCTGCTCCTGCTCGATAACGGCACGGCGCATTCGCGCGAGTCGTAATGTCGTGTTAACGCGCGTCACGAGCTCCCGGGCGGTAAACGGCTTCTCCAGATAGTCATCTGCGCCAACGTCGCGCCCTTCCACGCGCGATTCCTCTCCGGAGCGCGCGGAAACGAGGATCACCGGTACGGTTTGCGTTCTGTGGTCGGCACGTAGCTCACGCAGCAGTGCGAAGCCATCGAGCTGCGGCATTTCGACATCCGACAGCACGAGATCGGGCGGCCGAGCGCGAGCGGCGGCCAGCCCCGCCGCACCATCGGCCACGGTTTCCACGTCGTACTGCCCTCCCAGGAGGGAGGCGAGAAAGCGACGCATGTCGGGGTTGTCGTCGGCGACGAGGATGCGCGCCCGTCGCTCGGGCTCAGATGGGCCGGAAGTGCCGACTCGATTGGCGTCAGGACTGCCCTGATCGACATCGGTGCCACCCATTTACGAACCCCCCCCCCAACGAAATCCCACTCCCTGCCCCCGCTCCCATCAGCCAAGCGGGCTCAGCTACAGATGAGCTTGATTATCCCATGACGCGCTCTTGTACTGTGGTGACCATCGAGCCCCAGGCTGCGTCACGGTTGAGTACGTGTTTAAGGACATGCGTTCAAGTGCGATCGCGGCGTTTACTGCTGAGTTCGGTTTGCAGGTGCATGAACGAATGCTATTCGACCGGGGCTGTCGGTCTAGCGTCACCGAGCGGGGAGTCACGTGAGATATTGGGAAAGTCCGTCATGCTCAGCGTCATACGGTTCGCGAGCCCTCGCGCGGACAATTGCCGCGCAGTTGCCTTCCGCGCAACCGAACGAGCGGCGCTCCGAGAGACGGTTCTCAGCCCGTCATTGGCCCATCCCTTGCGCCGTCTTCGGTCTGTTGGTCGTCGCGAGCGCCGCGCACAGTCAAACCCCACAGGACACGACCGCTTCCCGTACGCTGAAGCAGCTGAGTGTGGAAGAGTTGATGAATATCGAAGTGACCTCCGTGTCCAAACGTCCCGAAAAATTGACGCAGACGGCGTCGGCCATCCAAGTCATTACCGCGGAGGATATTCGCCGGTCGGGAGCGACGACTCTGCCTGAAGCGCTACGCCTTGCGACCAACCTACAGGTGGCGCAATCAACTTCGTCCAACTGGGCGATTACCGCACGCGGCTTCAGCGGTGCGCCGTTGACCACTGCAACACTGGCCGACAAGCTGCTCGTGATGATCGATGGCCGCACCGTGTACACCCCCCTGTTTGGTGGTGTGTTTTGGGATGTCCAAGGTGTCCTGCTGGAAGATATCGATCGCATCGAGGTCATCAGCGGCCCTGGCGGGACGTTGTGGGGCGCCAATGCCGTCAACGGTATCATCAACATCATCACCAAAAAAGCCGCAGATTCACAGGGACTGTACGTATCGGCTACCGGCGGCTCCTCGGTGCAAGACGCCGCCGCGGCCCGGTACGGTGGCCATATCGGCTCCGACCTCTCCTTTCGCGTCTACACCCAGCGTATGGACTACAGTAGCACCGACTCGGCCGATGGGCACAGTGCCAAGGACGGCTGGGACATGACGCAGGGGGGGTTCCGGATGGAGTATACGCCGTCCGCAGTCAGCACACTGACCCTTCAGGGCGACGCGTATGGCGGGGGCGTCGGTGTGTCGACTAATACGAACGTGAACGGCGAGAATCTTCTCGGCCGTTGGACACGCACCTTCTCTCCCCAATCGGATTTGCAATTGCAGATGTATTTCGACCGGACGTGGCAAAGTATACCCAACGCCGATTTAGCCGATAACCTGACAACGTACGACATCGATTTTCAACATCGCTTTCCGCTGGGCACGCGACAAAGCATACTCTGGGGCGCCGGTTACCGGCTGATGCTGAGCGAGGAAAAAAACACATCGACAGCGTCCTTTTCCTCAGAGCATGAGCACATGCAGCTCGGGAGCGCGTTCGTGCAAGACGAAGTCGCCCTCGTCCCCGACTTCCTCAAGCTCACGGTCGGTACCAAGGTCGAGCACAATGATTTCACTGGCCTCGATCTCGAGCCGAGCGCCCGGCTCGCGTGGAGCCCGAGCCAGCGGCACACGATCTGGACGGCTGTCTCGCGCGCGGTTCGCTCACCTACTCGCCTCGAGGTGGATCTGATCGAGCCGGATATCCAGAACAACGAAGCATTCCAATCGGAGGAAGTGACCGCCTACGAGCTCGGCTACCGCGTCCAGCCGGTGGACAGAGTATCATTGTCGGTCTCGGCGTTTTACAATCAATACACCGATCTGCGTAGCGTCGATCTCATCACCATGTCTCCCCTGCTATTGACCTTCGGC
The DNA here is from genome assembly GCA_003141205.1 of Gemmatimonadota bacterium. Taxonomy (GTDB): domain Bacteria; phylum Gemmatimonadota; class Gemmatimonadetes; order Gemmatimonadales; family Gemmatimonadaceae; genus FEN-1251. The sequence continues at coordinate 20,413 of PLLD01000081.1, read as the reverse complement.
AACGGGCAGCGTGCGACGACTCAAGGCGTTGAGATCTCAGGAACGGTCCAGGCGACGTCCTGGTGGCGCTTGCGTGGCGGCTATACAAGCCTGACCGAGGATATTCGGGCGACGAGCCCCGCCGTGGTCCCCGGCAGCAATTACTTTGAAGCCCTCGACCCCAATAATCAATTCCTCGTGCAGTCGATGATGGATTTGCCCGGTCACGTGCAGTTGGACGTCGTGACATGGCACGAGGGCAAGCTGCCGGACTCCTTCGCGCCGAGCTACCTCACGGCCGACGTTCGGCTGGCCTGGCAGATCAGGAAGGTCGAGCTGGCCATTGTGGGGCATGAGCTCGGGAGCGTCCGGCATCCCGAGTTCGGGGTCAACGACATCCCGCGGAGCGTGTACGGCAAGATCAGCGTGCGGCTCTAGCCGGTGAGAGTGACCGCGACGCTCATGCACGCTCCGACACCCGAACGATTGCACCGCGCGCCTCGCCGGTGGATGCGCATCACGCTATACGTCGTTGCTAGCTCCCTGGCGGTTGCCCGGCACCAGGTGCGGGCGCAGTCTGCTCCGGTCACGGAGTATCAACTGAAGGCCGTCTTCCTGTTCAACTTTGCGCAATTCGTCGATTGGCCCCCGGCGGCTTTTCCCGATTCACACTCCCCCCTCGTCATCTGCATCCTGGGTGACGACCGGTTCGGCGGCACCTTGGACGCGACGGTGCGGGGGGAGCAGGTGAATGACCGCCCGCTGGTGGTCCAACGCTATCGCCGGCTGGATGAAGTCGGGGCGTGCCACATTCTGTTCGTCAGCCAATCGGAAAACGATCGGCTGGGACAGATCGTCAACGCCTTGCGCGGACGAAACATCCTCACCGTGAGCGACGCCCCGGATTTTGCGCTGCGCGGCGGCATGATTCAATTCGTCACGGACAAGAACAAGATCCGGCTGGATATCAATCTCGACGCCGCCAAGGCCGCCAGCTTGACGATCAGCTCCAAGCTGCTGCGACCCGCCACGATCGTCGCGCCTGAAGGTAATTAGCCGATGCGACTCAAGGACGCACCGATCCAGCGGAAATTGATGACGATCGTCCTGCTGACCAGCGGGGCGGTGGTGCTCCTGACGTGCACGGTTTTTCTGGCGTACGACATCCTGACGTTCCGGCGCGCTACCGTCGCGAAGCTGTCGACGCTCGGCGAAGTCATTTCCGCCAACAGCACCGCCGCGTTGGCGTTTGACAATCAGGATGACGCAACGGAAGTCCTCGGCGCGCTCACTGCGGAACGACATATTGTGGCCGCGGGGTTGTACGACAGCCATGGGAAGCTCTTTGCGAAGTTTCCCGCGACCGCACCGGTTGGCGGCCTCCCCGTCGCGCCGGAACCGGACGGCCATCGGTTCGAGCATGCGCACCTGGTGAGCTTTCAACCGGTCGTCCAAGGCGCCAACCGGCGCCTGGGCACGTTGTACATCGAGTCCGATATGGATGCCATCTACGACAGACTCCGGCTCTACGGCGGCATCGCCGTCCTGGCCGTCGTCGGATCCTTCGCGCTCGCGTACTTCATGTCCAGGGCGCTGCAGCGGCGAATCTCGCGCCCTATCCTGGCTTTGGCCGAAACCGCCAGGGCCGTCTCCGACCGCCAGGACTATTCCGTCCGCGCCGTAAAGCTGGGTGAAGACGAGCTCGGTCTCCTCACCGATGCCTTCAATCAAATGCTCACCCAGATTCATGAGCAGACCCAAGAACGCCAGGAGGCGGGTATCCGCTTGCAGGCGCAGCTGAGCCGGCTCGACCTGCTCAACAGGATCACGCGCGCCATCGGCGAGCGGCAGGACCTGCCAAGCATCTTCGAAGTGATCATCCGAAATCTGGAAGACAATCTGCAAGTCGACTTCGGGTGCATCGGCCTGTACAATTCGGCCGCGCAGGCGCTGACGGTCACGAGTGTCGGACCAGGGAGCCGGCGACTCGCCGTGGAGTTGGCCATGGAGGAGCAGGACCGTATTCCCGTCGACCAGAACGGCCTGTCGCGTTGTGTGACGGGCCAGCTCGTGTACGAGCCGGATGTCGGCGAGGTGCCGTTTCCCTTTCCGCAGCAGTTGGCGCGCGGCGGGCTGCGTTCGCTGGTCGCGGCCCCACTCCTCGTCGAGGGGAAGGTATTCGGCGTCCTCATAGCGGCTCGGCGCCAGGCGCACAATTTCAGCAGCACCGATTGTGAGTTTCTCCGGCAGCTGAGCGAGCACGTCGCGCTGGCCTCGCATCAAGCCAAACTATACGGGGCACTGCAACAGGCCTACGATGATCTCCGCCAGACGCAGCACACGGTCATGCAACAGGAGCGGCTGAAGGCGCTCGGGGCGATGGCTAGCGGCATCGCGCACGATATCAACAATGCCATCACCCCGGCGGCGCTGTACACCGAATCGCTGTTGGAGCGGGAGGCGGGCTTGAGCGACGAGGCGCGGGACAATCTCACGACGATCCAGCGCGCCATCGACGACGTCGCTCAGACGGTGTCGCGCATGCGGGAGTTCTATCGGCAGCGGGAGCCGGAGCTCATCCTGGCGCCCATCGATCTGAATCGCATGGTGCAGCAGGTTGTCGATCTGACGCGCGCCCGCTGGCGCGATTTGCCGCAGGAGCGCGGCGTCGTCATCCGGCTGCAATCCGAACTGGCGCCCGGACTACCGAACGTTATGGGGGCGGAGGCGGAAATACGCGATGCGCTGACGAACCTCGTCTTCAACGCCCTGGACGCCATGACGGACGGAGGTACGCTGACGCTGGGCACGAGTCTGGTAGTCGCCCCGCGTGGGCCGAACGGCGACGACCCGGGTGCGGTCGTCCAGGTTGAGGTCGGGGATACGGGAATCGGCATGGATGATGAAACGAAGCGACGGAGCCTGGAGCCGTTTTTTACAACCAAGGGGGAGCGCGGCACGGGTCTCGGATTGGCCATGGTGTACGGCATGACGCAGCGGCATAGCGCGGACATCCAGATCGACAGCGCGCCAGGGAAAGGGACGACGGTCCGCCTGCTCTTTCCGGTCCCCGTCACCGACATGCCGGCGCCGGTCGACACCCCTGCGCCCGCACTATCGGTCGGGCAGTTGCATATTCTCGTCGTGGACGATGACCCGCTACTGCTCAAGACGCTGCAGCACGTCTTGACGACCGACGGTCATCGCGTCACGGCCGCTGCCGGCGGCGAGGCGGGGATCGCCACATTCCGTGGGGCCGCGGAACGTGGTGAATCGTTTGACGCCGTGATTACGGATCTGGGAATGCCTTATGTAGACGGGCGCACGGTAGCGGCGGCGGTCAAGCAAGGGTCGCCGACAACGCCCGTCATCCTCCTGACGGGCTGGGGCCAGCGCCTGCTGGCCGAGCATGACATTCCTCCGCATGTCGATCGCGTGCTCAGCAAGCCCCCCAAACTCTACGACCTGCGGACCGCACTCGCCGAACTCACCTCCGGGCGCACGCCCGCGGCCATCCACCGGTGATGCGTGATGCGTTGACGGCGGCGCGCGGGGCGGTCCAAGTACGCGATGCGACCGACTACCACTGCGCCGCAGTCAGACGGTAGAGACTCAGGGCCAGCACGACCGCAGTCAGAAGGCTGCCCGTCAGCACGAGCGCACCGCGCCGCCGCAGGGCGCGATACTGCCACCACATGATCACGCCGGAGGTCCCCCAGTACAGCATCAGGGTGGCCATCGCATCGACGAACATCGCCCATACCGTCCGAGCGCTGAATACTTTCGGATACTCTCGCGTCGTGTGCAGCGAGGTAAAGAAATCACGCGCACCGAGCTCCGAAGAGCCCCGCAACTGCTCCGCAGTCAAACGACCGCTCCCCACGTCGTATCGAAAAAACCAGCGCGTCGCGCCGCTCGCGGCCCGAAATGTGAGTGACGCCCGCGGAGGATGGCTCGATCCGGTATCAATCTGATCGGTGGGCGCGACGTGCCGCATCACTTCTCGCGCCCACGCGTTGGGAGTGGCCGCCACTTTCAGGATCACCGGGAACGGAATATTCACCGATAGCGGAGCCGGTGGCGGCGCCTCTTCCGGCTCCGCCCGCAACGATTGCGATTTCAAGTCGTAGTCCACGTCGACGACCGTATCTCCCCGCCGCGTTGAGAATTCCAGCGAACCATCAGCCGATGCCGGCGATGCCGTGGGCACCGCGGCACCGTGCCATGCAGTGTCCGCGGCGAGGGCGCTGAGCAGCCGGCGCGCCAACGTGTCCACCGGAGCGCGCCGCTTGGCCTGCCGGTACGACACCGCCAGCATCCGCGCCGCATCCCTCAACGGCACGTCCCCCGCTGTCACCCGCGCCAGCACCGATCCCCGCCTGACCTCTCAACTGCTCATCGCTGTCCGCTCCACGCGCTCCCTCCTGAGAGGGAACCACGTTAGGGGACAGTTCTATCGGCGGCACGAGGGGACATTATCGCCGGTGCACAACATATCCGGGTCACGGAGCGCCCCCCATTTCTTTCGCCTCGACCGCGGCGCGCGATCACCTCGCCCGCTTACCCTACCGCCCGCTCCACCGCCGCCGCAACCTTCGGCAGCACTCCCTCGATGTCGGCCAGCGACACCGCGCCCGCCGACAGCCGGAACCACCCCGTGTCCCCCGGTACCCCGAACGCATTGAACGGCACGGCCGCGAAATCCGCCTCGCGCAGGAGATACGTCCGGATCGTCTCATTCCCCTCGAGCACCTCGCCCGACGGCAACCGCTTCCCGCTCAGCGCGAACCGCGCACTCAGGTAGATCGCCCCCGCCGGCGGGATCGCATCCACCGGCAACCCACGATCGCGCATCGCGACGATCCCGCGATGCAATGCGTCGAGCCGGTCTTGCACGCCCCGCTTCATCGTCCGGTGGTACGACTCGATCGCGCTCCGCGACGCGAGCAGCCCTGCGGTCGCGACCTGCTCCGCCCGCGGCGCCCAGGCACCCACATGTCCGATGAAATCCGTCATGGTGCGAACGACATCGCTCGGACCCAACACCCATCCCACCCGCACGCCGGTCGCCGCAAACGACTTCGAGATCGCATCGACGGATATCGTGTACGGCGCGATCGCGGGGCGCATCACCACCGGTGTGACGTGCTTCACCGATCCGAATGTCAGCATCCAATACACTTGATCATAGAGGAGATACAGCGGGCGCTCAGTCCCCGCCGACTCGCGCCGCGCGTTCTCCTCGAGCACGAGATCGCAGATCGCACCCAGGGTCCGGGCATCGAAGACGGTCCCCGTCGGATTGAGGGGCGAGTTGAGGACGAGCATCCGCGCTGTCCGCACGACCGGCTCCAGCATCGCGCGCGTGGGCAGGAATCCCGTCGACGCATCGCACTCGATAGGCACCCCGACCGCCCCCACGAGCTGGCAATAGTACGGATTCTGCCACGACGGTACGGAATACACGACGCGGTCACCCGCGTCCACGAGCGTGCGATACGCGGCATAGATCCCGGGACGCGCTCCACACGTGACCAGAATCGAGTCCACGCCGTAATCGAGCCCCAACCACTCCTTGCTGTATGCGCGGATCGCTTCCCGGAGCACGGGCATCCCCGCACCGGGCGGATAATTCGTCTCCCCACCCTTGAGGGACTGGGCGATCCCGTCCGCCAACACGCTCGGAATCGGGAATTCGCGTGGATCGAAATCGCCCACGGTCAGATTGCACACCTTCCGACCCTGCGCCAACAGCGCCCGTACCTCACCCGCAATCTTCAGAATGGCCGACCCCGCCATCCCGTCGGCCATCTCGGACACCCGCCGCATCCCCGCCTCTATCGTGACGCGAACGCCGCGATCGCGTTTCGCGTGAACTCCGACAGGACGAGCGCCCCACTCATCTCAGCGCGCTTCTCGAGCAGCACCTCCCAATCGTCGGTCCCCTGCCAAAACGTCCCCTTCATCCGCGCGATCGCCTCAGGATTCGACGACGCCAGCCGCTCCGCAAGCACAGCGACCGTCCCGTCCAACGCCTCGTCGTCCGACACCACCTGCGCGAACAACCCGTGCCGCTCACCCCACGCGGCGTCACGCCACCCCGCCGCGTCGACCGCCAGCGCCTGAAACGCCCCAACCCCGATCTTCCGCTGAATCACCGGCCCCACCACAAAAGGGCCGATCCCCACCGCGAGCTCGCTCAGCCGCACCGCGGCGCCCGACGATGCGATCGCATAGTCCGCCGCGGCGACGAGACCTACCCCGCCCCCCACCACTTTTCCGTGCACGCGCGCGATGATGAATTTCGGGCAGCCCCGCATCGCGAGAATGAGCCGCCCAAACCCCATGAAGAATTCCTTTCCGGTGACCTGGTCACGAATGCTCTTGAGCTCGTCGAACGAGGCGCCGGCGCAGAACGGCCCCGGCTCGGCGCTTCGAAGGACGACCGCGCGCGCGTTCGGGTCCGCGCCGATCGCATCGATGGATTCGGCCATCCTCCGCAGCAACGCGCTCGGGAGGCAATTGCCCTTGGGATGCGCGAATTGAATCGTCGCGACCCCATCCGCGAGGCGGACGGCGACCTCGCCGGGATCGACGGGCGGCGCTGCAGCGGTTGGTGATGACATTCCCGAATTCTAGCGCCAGCCCTACTGCGAAAGCGTTCGCTCGATCGCCGCCGCCACCCGCGCCGCGTCCGGCAGCACCGCGTCGAGCAACGCCTCATGATATGGCATCGGCACATCCTCCACGGCGAGCCGCTCGATGGGCGCATCGAGCCACCAGAACGCCTCGGCCGCGAGAGTGGCCGCGATCTCCGCGCCAAAGCCGGCGGAGAGCGTGTCCTCGTGCACGATCAGGCACCGCCCGGTCTTCCGTACACTCTCCAACACCCCGGAGCGATCCCACGGCGCGACCGTCCGCAGATCGAAGAGCTCCACACGATCGCCAAACTGCTCGGCAGCGGGAACACACCGGTGCACCATCGCCCCCCACGTCACGACGGTGATCGCACGTCCCTCGCGAAGCCGATTCGCCCTTCCGAGCGGGAGGACATAGTCATCACCCGGATACCGCGCGCTCCCGTCGCTGGTCATGAGGAGCGATCGGTGCTCGAAGAAGATGCTCGGGTTCCGGCTCCGCATGGCGGCCCGCAAGAGCCCGACGGCATCCGCCGCGTTCGAGGGAATGAGCACCTGCCACCCGATCCCATGCACCCACGTAACCTCGCTGCTCAGCGAGTGCCACGGATCACCAACGTCCTTGCCGAACCCCCCCGGCATTCGTACGACGATGGGCGCCGCAAACCGATTGTTGGTCCGCCACCGCATCGTGCCGCAATTGTTGAGCTGCTCGGTCGCGGGGTCGGCGTACTTCCGGAACTGAATCTCGGCCACGGGCATGAGCCCCGCTCCGGCCATCCCGACGGCGCGCCCGATGATCCCTTCCTCCGACAGGCTCGTGTCAAATACGCGCGCCACCCCGAACCGCCTCTGCAACCCTTCGGTCACCAGGTGCACGCCTCCCTTCACCCCGACGTCTTCACCGAAGACGAGCACCTTGGGGTTCACCTCGAGCTCGCGCGCGAGCGTCCGCCGCACCGCCTCCGCGAACCGGGTTATCGGACCGTCGGCCTCTGGAACGTCGGTCGAGCCCAGCGCCGCCAGCTCCGCGTCCGAGAGGCCGCCCGTCACCTCGGTGTCCCCGGGCTGCTTCGATTCGGCAAAGATGAATCGCTTGACGGTTGCGGGGTTCGGCGCGGGACGCGCACGCGCCCCCGCGAGCGCCGTCCCCACGGCACGCTCGACCTCCCGCTCGAGTGCCCGCCACTCCGCGTCGGTGACTACCGACGGAACGAGATGCGCGCGGAGCTTCGGCAACGGATCGCGCTTGACGTCGTCCGCGATCTCCGCCGCCGTGCGATAGGCGGTCTGATTGTCAGACCCGGAATGACTCGACAGGCGCGGGACGGTCAGATGGATGAGGGCCGGCCCCTTCCCCGCCCGAACGTGGGCTACGACCTCGCTGAGGAGCCGCGCGGTAAGGACGGGATCGGTCCCATCGCCATCGTGCACCAGAAGGTTTTCGAACGACGCCAGGTTGGCGGCGATGTTTCCTCCCGGCGTCTGCATGTCGCGCCGGACGGAGATCCCGATCCCGTTGTCCTCGATGTAGAAGAGCATCGGGAGCTTGAGCGTCGTCGCCATCGTGAGCGACGCCCAGAAGCCATTCGTCGCCACCGACGCCTCGCCGCCAAGCGCGACAGCGATCGAGCCCGCGTAGCTCGGGTCCTTCAGGACCTCGTCATAGTACTGGATCGACTGCGCCCAGCCCGCCGTCGGCGTGTATTGGCTCCCGACATCGCCTGACATCGGAAGCACGACCGCCCCCTTCCCGTTCCGCTTCGGCAGGTTGCAGACGACACCGATGTCCCGCCCGTCGCTGAACCCCCCGCTGCGGCCGAGCGGACTCGCGAATGCATCCTCGATCGTGAGGCCGAGCGAGAGCAGCAGCGGACGCGACCGATAGTACGCGCCGGCGGCATCGTGCGGCCTGTCGAGGAGCGACCCCAGGAGGATCTGCGCGACTTCGTGCCCGCGCGCCGAGAACTGGTAGAGGACCAGATGCTCGTGGGGGACGGAGGTCTTGTTCCGGTTGGTCGTCTCCTCGATGTCGTCGAGCGCCCGGGATACGAGAGCATGGTACGCGATCCGGCGCCAATCGGGGCCTGGCTTCTGTGTAGCCACTCAGGGTCGCGTCAGATCGCCTTGAACAGCTCGAACGGCTGGCGACAGCGCTCGCAATACATGACGGCCTTGCACGCCGTCGAGCCAAACTCGCTGCGCAGCGTGGTCGCGCTGGAGTGGCAGTAGGGGCATTCCACCCGCGGCGCGCTTCGCCGAAGCGGGACCAGCGCCTCGTCTCCTCTCTCCTCTCGACCCTCTCCCCCTTCTCCCCCTTCTCCCCCTTCTCCGCCGCGACGCGGCGGCGCGATCCCGTACTCCGCGAGCTTCCGCCGGGCGCCTTCGCCGATCCAGTCGGTCGTCCACGCCGGGGTAAACACGGTGCGCACTTGCACGCCGGGCCACCCGCCCACGGCGAGCGCCTCCACGATGTCGTGCTCGATGACCCGCATGGCCGGGCAGCCGGAATACGTCGGAGTGACGGCCACGGTCACCGCGCCCCGGTCGTCGACCTCGACGTGGCGCACGATTCCGAGCTCGACGACGCTGAGCACCGGCACCTCGGGATCCATGACGCGGTCGAGGCACGCCCATATCGCATCCGTGGGACGCGCGACAGTTACCACTTCGCCCCCGGGTACGACCGCTGAAGGATCTGCATCTCGGAGAGCATGAGGCCCAGATGCTCGGTGTGCCGCCCGACGCGCCCGCCGCGTTGCATGTAGGCGCCCTCGGGTAGCGCGAGCGTCGCACGCCGCACGACATCGGTCACCTGCGCGTGCCATTTGGGCTCGACCGGCGCCATGTCGGCGGCGATCCCCGCCCGCACGAGCGTATCGTCGACGGCATCCATAAGGAACATCTCCCCCGTGAACCGCCAGAGCGCGTCGAGCGCGGCCTGGGCCCGCTCGTGGCTCTCCGCCGTGCCATCCCCGAGCTTGATCACCCACTCGCCGACGTGCCGCACATGGTAGCGCGTCTCCTTGAGCGCCTTCGCCGCAATCCCCGCGAGCTCCTCATGCACGCTCCGCGCGAGGGCCTCGAGCTGATAGAACGCGGCCACGCTAAACAGGAACTGGCGCACGACCGTGAACGCGAAGTCCCCGCGCGGGAGCTCGACCATCAACACGTTGTGATAATCGATCGACTCGCGGAGATACGCGAGCGCGTTCTCGTCGCGTCCCGCGCCCTCGATCTGCGCCGCGAGCCGGAGCAGCAGCGTCGCCTGCCCGATCAGATCGAGCGCGATGTTCGCGAGCGCGATGTCCTCCTCGAGGATCGGCGCGTGCCCGCACCACTCCGAGAGCCGGTGCCCCAGCACGAGCCGGTCATCACCCAGCCGCAGCAGGTATTCCACGAGAGCGCCACCCGTGGCACCATCCATCGCGAGCGCGGTGGACGGCGTGGCGGGCGCGGTCACGAAGGAGCTCGCACGAGCGCCGCTCGCCCTAGACGCGCACGCCGCGCGGCGAGGTATAGAACTGCGGATGCCGGTACGGCTTGTCGTTCCCGGGATCGAAGAACGGTCCCGCATCGCTCGGCGCGGACGCGACGATCGCGGCGCTCGGCACCACCCACAGGTTCACCCCTTCGCCCCGGCGCGTGTACACATCCCGCGCGTTCTGCAGGGCGCTCTCGGCGTCCACCGCGTGCACGCTGCCCGCGTGCTCGAACGGAGCGCCCCCCGATGGCTGCAGGAACACCTCCCACAACGGCCATTGGCCGTTTGTCCCCGGCTCGTCGGCCGCGACCATTACAGCGCCCGTCCCCTCACGCCGCGCGAGACGCCGACTCGGGAGCATGCTTCGCCGCGTACGCCGATGCGGCTGCGCGTACCCATGCGCCTTCGTCGTGAGCCTTGTTGCGCGCGGCGAGACGCTCGCGGTTCAACGGTCCCTCGCCGTGGATCACGCGGTCGAACTCAGCCCAATCGATCGTGCCGAAATCCCAGTTCCCGGTTTCGGCGTTGTACCGGAGGTCGGGATCCGGCAGCACGAGGTCGATCGCCTTGGCGTGCGCGACCGTGAGGTTCACGAAACGCTGGCGCAGCTCATCGTTCCCTTTCCGCTTGACCCCCCACTTCGTCAGCTCCGCCGAGTTCGGCGAATCCTTGTCGTTGGGGCCGAACATCATGAGGGATGGCCACCACCACCGGTTCACGGCGTCCTGCGCCATCCGCCGCTGCTCGGGGGTGCCGGCGGCCAGCGTCGCGATGATCTCGAACCCCTGCCGCTTGTGGAAGTTCTCCTCTTTGCAGATGCGCACCATCGCGCGCGCGTAGGGTCCGTACGAGGCCTTCGCGAGCATCGTTTGATTCACGATCGCGGCCCCGTCGACGAACCACCCGATCGTGCCGATGTCGGCCCAGCTGAGCGTGGGGTAGTTGAAGATGCTCGCGTACTTCGCCTTGCCGCTGAGGAGCTGATCCACCAGCTCCGTGCGGTCGACGCCGAGGGTCTCGGTGCCACAGTAGATGTAGAGCCCGTGGCCGGCCTCATCCTGGACCTTCGCGAGCAATCCGACCTTCCGCTGCAGCGTGGGGGCCCGGGTGATCCAATTGCCCTCCGGCAGCATCCCGACGATCTCGGAATGGGCGTGCTGGGACATCATCCGGATGAGCTGCTTGCGATAGCGCTCCGGCATCCAGTCCTTCGGCTCGATCGTCTCGCCCGCCGCGATCCGGGCATCGAATGCCCGCTCCGCGGCCGCGCTATCTGCTGCCATAGGCTCTCCCCTCGTCACGGACCATAAAGTTAGCCGAGAGCGAATCGTTCAGGCACGGCGGCGCACGAGTGTCAGGATCGTATACACCGCCACCGGCTCCGCCGCCTGGTTGGTGACCTCGACGTCCCATGCCACGACCCCCTGGGGGACCCGTCCCTCCCGGTCCTCCTTGGCCGTCTTTTGCTTGCAGGTCAGCCGCACCTGAATCGTGTCGCCGATGAACACCGGCTTCACGAACCGGAGGTTCTCGAGCCCATAGTTCGCGAGGACGGGGCCCGGAGCGGGATCCACGAACAGCCCCGCTGCCGCCGCGAGGACGAAGTAGCCGTGGGCGACGCGCCGCTCGAAGATCGATTCCTTCGCGGCGACATCATCCATGTGCGCGTAGAAGAAGTCACCACTGATACCCGCGAAATTCACGACGTCGCTTTCGGTAATCGTCCGTCGGTGCGTGTGCAGCGTCTCCCCGATCTCGAGCTCCTCGAAGTACTTCCGGAAGGGATGGATGCGGTCGGCCTTCTCCTCCGCCTTGGGCAGCCATTCCTTGGTGATCTTCGTGAGCACCGTCGGCGATCCCTGTAGCGCCGTCCGCTGCATGTAGTGCAGCACGCCGCGGACGCCGCCCATCTCTTCCCCCCCCCCGGCGCGCCCGGGCCCGCCGTGGATCAGGTGCGGCAGCGGCGAGCCGTGCCCGGTCGACTCCTTGGCGCTCGTGCGATCGACGATCATGAGGCGCCCATGAAAGGGCGCGGTCCCCAGGACGACCGTCCGCGCCGTGTCCGGATCGGCGGTGAAGAGCGAGCCGACGAGTGAGCCGCGGCCGAGGTTGGCCAGCTCCACGGCTTCGTCGAGCGATGCGTACGGCATCACCGTGTTGACGGGGCCGAAGGCCTCGACGTCGTGGGGCGCCGTCTTCTCGAAGGGGCGGTCATCGTAGAGGAGCGTGGTCGGGAAGAACGCACCCCGCTGCGGGTCCGCGCCCACCACCTTCATGGCATCGAAGCCGCCGTACACCATTTCCGCGGCGGCGCGCAGCTTGTCCGTGTTCTGCCCGACCTCCTTGACCTGCACCCTTCCGGCGAGGGGTCCCATGCGCACGCCATCCGCGCTCGGATCACCGATCGTCACGCCGGCGAGCCGTTTCGTGAGTGCCGCGATCACATCCTCGACCATGGACGCGGGAACGATGGAGCGGCGGATCGCGGTGCACTTCTGCCCGGCCTTCACCGTCATCTCGCGCACGACCTCCTTGATGAAGAGGTCGAATTCCTCGGTGCCTGGGCGCGCGTCGGGCGCCAGCATCGAGAAGTTGAGCGAATCCGCTTCCTGGTTGAAGCGCACAGAGTGCTCGATCATGGCGCGTCCGGTCTTGAGCATCTGCCCCGTCTTCGCCGATCCCGTGAACGCGACCGCGTCCTGGGCATCGACGTGGTCGAGGAGATCCCCCGCCCCGCCACAGAGCAGCTGGAAGACGCCGGCCGGCAGGATGCCCGACTCCACCATCGCACGCCCGACCGCTTCCGTGAGATACGACGTCACCGCGGCGGGCTTCACGATCGACGGAACGCCCGCGAGCAGCGACGTCGACAGCTTTTCGAGCATCCCCCAGACGGGGAAGTTGAACGCGTTGATCTGAATCGCGGCACCTTCGATCGGCACGCAAATGTGGCGCCCGACGAAGGTCCCGCCCTTCGAGATCATCTCCATCGGCCCGTCGACGAAAAAGGTCTCGTCGGGGAAGTCACGCCGCCCGCGGCTCGCGTAGGCGAACAGCGTCCCGAATCCGCCCTCGATGTCGATCCAGCTGTCGACCTTCGTGGCGCCGGTCGGCTTCGAGACCTCGTAGAACTCGTCCTTTCGTGCCATGAGGTACTGCGCGAGCGCCTTGAGCATCCGCGCGCGCTCGTGGAAGGTCATGGCTCGCAGCTTGGGCCCGCCGACGGTCCGCGCATACTCGAGCATCCCCTTGAAATCGATGCCCTCGGTGCTCGCCTCACCGATCTGCTCGCCCGTGACGGCGTGAAAGAGCGGCGTCGCCTTTCCGGAACCCTCGACCCACTCCCCGTGCACGAAATTCTTGAGCCGCATCTACGCTTGCCTCGACAGGGGTGACACGTCCATCGCCGCTATCCCTGGCCGCGCGCGCCGCGCCGCTCGGGCCAGGTCTCATACACCGCGTCCTGCTGCGGCCGATCGGCGGGCAGCTCTCGCAGCGGCTCGCACGGGACGAGTGTCGCATGCAATCGCTCCGGGAGCTGCTGGTAGAGCCGCGTCCCGTCCGACTTCCACGTGAGCATCTCGTCGCTCACGTTCTTCACGATCCGCGCGGGATTGCCGACTACCACCTTCCGCTCGGGGATCTGCATGTCCGCCGGCACGAACGTGAGCGCACCGACGATGCAGCCGGCTCCGATCGTCGCCCGGTCCATCACGACGGCATTGATCCCGATGAGCACGTTGCGCCCGATCCGGGCGCCATGGATCACCGCGCCGTGCCCGATGTGCGCACCCGCCTCGAGCCGCACCGTCACCCCGGGGAAGGAATGGATGACGCACGTCTCCTGCACGTTGCACCCATCCTCGATCACGATCCCACCCCAATCCCCGCGAATCGCGGCGCTCGGCCCCACGTAGACGTCGCGCCCGATCACCACGTTCCCAATGACCGTCGCGTTCGGATGAACGAACGCCGATGGGTGCACCACCGGGCGGATGCCATCGAACTCGAAGAAGGTGGCCACCGCCGGGCGCCTACACGCGCTCGATGATCGTCGCCATTCCCTGGCCCACTCCGACGCACATCGTCGCGAGGGCGTACTGCCCGCCCGTCGCCTCGAGCTCGCGCGCCGCGGTCAGGATGAGCCGCGCGCCCGACATGCCGAGCGGGTGGCCGAGCGCGATCGCGCCCCCGTTGGGATTCACGCGGGGATCGTCATCGCGGAGCCCCAGCTCCCGGAGGCACGCGAGCGATTGCGCGGCGAACGCCTCGTTCAACTCGATGACGGCGATCTGATCGAGCGAGAGTCCCGCCTGGGCGAGCGCCATCCGCGTCGCGGGCACGGGCCCCATCCCCATAGTGCGCGGCTCGACGCCCACGACCGCCGTCGTCACGACACGCGCGAGGGGCGTGAAAGTGAATTCCTTCACGCCTTGCTCCGACGCGAGAAGCAGCGCGACGGCGCCATCGTTGATCCCCGACGAATTCCCCGCCGTGACCGATCCGCCGGGACGAAACGCCGGCTTGAGCTTGGCGAGCTTCTCGAGCGTCGTATCGGGCCGGATGAATTCGTCCCGATCGAAGCGCCGCGTCTCGCCACGCTTGTCACCGGGGACATCCACCGGCGTGATCTCGCTCGCGAAACGTCCCTTGGCTCGCGCGGCGGCGGCACGCCCCTGCGTCGCGCACGCGAACTGGTCCTGATCCGCCCGGGACACCGTGAATTGATCGGAGACGTTTTCGGCGGTCTCGCCCATCGAGTCGATCCCGTATTGGGCCTCGATCCGTGGATTCACGAAGCGCCAGCCGAGGCTCGTGTCGAACAGCTGCACATCGCGCGCGAACGCCTTGCCGCTCTTGGACATCACGTACGGCGCACGCGTCATGCTCTCGACGCCGCCGGCGATGTACACATCGCCATCGCCGAGCTTGACGGCCCGAACGGCGTTCGCGACGGCGCTCATGCCGGAGGCGCAGAGACGGTTGACGGTTTCTCCGGGTACCGAGATCGGGAGGCCGGCCAGAAGCGCCGCCATCCGGGCCACGTCGCGGTTGTCCTCTCCGGCCTGGTTGGCGCAGCCGAAGATCACGTCAGTGATGCGCGTCCGGTCGACCGTCGGGTGCCGTTCAAGCAACCGCTGGATCACCAGCGCAGCCATGTCGTCCGGCCGCACCTCGCTCAGGCTGCCGCCAAACGACCCGATCGGCGTGCGGACCCCGTCGACGATAAAGGCTTCGCTCAATGGCTTACTCGCTACGTGACTCATACGTCACTCATGCCGCGTATTCCCGGAAAGCAGCTCGCGCTGGGTGCGATAGACCGTCCCGCGAAATATCGCGACCATGGAGTCGTCCTGCTTGCGGACGACAACCCGATAGAACGCAATCCGTCCCCCCGCGCTCTCCTCCTCCGCGGTGGCGGTCAGCACGTCGCCCAGGACGACCGGAGCCACGTACGAGATCCCGTTCTCCACGCTCAGCGTCACACGCCCGTGCGTGTTCGACGCGAAGGCGAGGGCGCTGTCGGCGATCGAATACGTGATGCCGCCATGGCACACGCCGAATCCATTGAGCATCTCGCGCCGGACAGTCGTGCGGACGGTGCACGATGCAGGCGAGAGGGCCACGAGCTCGAGTCCCATCCACGCGCTGAACCCGTCGCGGTCCCGCAGCGTGGCGACGAGCCGCTCCGCCAGCGCCTGCGCCTCGCCTTCGATTGGGCGCTGCGCCCCCGCGCTCACTCGAACCGCCTCCCCTCGCGAACCATCCGCCTGAGCAGAACGCTTGGCCTGTAGCGATCCTCGCCGTAGTCCTCCTGCAGCTCCATCAGCCGCGCGAGCACCCAGTCCAGTCCGAGCTGGTCTGCCCACGCCAACAGCCCCTTCGGATAGTTGACCCCCTTCGTGACCGCGAGATCGATGTCCGCCCGCGACGCTACACCCCAGTGCACCGCGTCCACCGCTTCGTTGATCAGCATGACGAGGATCCGCTCGAAGATCCGCTCGCCCATGGCACGATCGATGATCGGCTCAGGGTTCGCCGCGCCCTCGCGATAGTCGTAGAACCCCTGGCCGGTCTTCCGGCCGAGCCGCCCCGCTTCGACCAGCCGCTGCTGCGTGATCGACGGCATGTACCGCGGATCGAAGAAGCACGCCTCGAACACCGAGCTCGTGACGGCGAAGTTCACATCGTTGCCGATGAGATCCATGAGCTCGAAGGGCCCCATGCGAAAGCCGCCGACCTCGCGCATCGCCCAATCGATCGTGGCAATGTCCGCAATCCCTTCCTCGTAGAGGCGCAGCCCCTCTCCATAGAAGGGGCGTGCGACCCGGTTCACAATGAACCCGGGCGTGTCGCTCGAGAAAACGGTGACCTTCTTCCATCCGTCCACGAGTGCGCGTACGTGCATCGCGATCTCGGGAGCCGTCCCCATCCACGGGATGATCTCGACCAGGGGCATCACGGGCGCGGGGTTGAAGAAGTGCACGCCGAGCACGCGCTCGGAGCGCGTGCACGCAGACGCGATCCCGGCGATCGGGAGCGATGACGTGTTGGTGGCGAGCACGCAGCCATCGCTGACGGCGGCCTCGATGCGCGCAAATACAGCACGCTTCACATCCAGCGCCTCGACGATCGCCTCGATGACCAACGCGCACTCCGCGAACACGCCCATTCCGTCGGCGGCCGGTGCGCTGTAAAAGCGCACACGCTGCACGATCTCGGCCGCCTTTGCCGCATCGAGACGCCCCTTCTCGACCTCGCGGCGCAGCGCCTTTTCGATCCCGGCGCGCGCGCGATCGAGCGCCGCGGCATCCGCGTCGACGAGTGTTACCGGATGCCCGTGGGTGGCCGCAACCTGCGCGATCCCGCTCCCCATCGCCCCGGCACCGAGCACCCCAACCGGCGCCCCGCGTTCCAGGCGCATGCGCCTACCGTCCCACGAAGGTGGGAGCCCGCTTCTCTTGGAACGCCCGGACCCCTTCCTTATGGTCCGCGGTGTGGCCGGCCTCGCGCTGCAGCTCCGCCTCGAGCTTCAACTGCGTCTCGATGTCATTCGCAAGCGACGCGTTGAGTGCGCGCTTGGTGAGCCCGAGCCCGCGTGTGGGTTGCGTTGCGAGCCGACGGGCGAGCCCCCCC
Source organism: Gemmatimonadota bacterium (assembly GCA_003141205.1). Lineage (GTDB taxonomy): Bacteria > Gemmatimonadota > Gemmatimonadetes > Gemmatimonadales > Gemmatimonadaceae > FEN-1251. Next base: position 3,175 of record PLLD01000081.1, on the reverse strand, counting down.
GCGGCATCCATCAGCAGGTCCCCGGCGACGACCTCATGGATCATCCCCCACTCCTTGGCCTGCGGCGCCGAGATCTTGTCGCCAAGCATTGCGAGGCTCGTCGCACGTGCGAGCCCGACGAGGCGGGGCAGGAAGAACGTGCCGCCCGTATCCGGAATCAGCCCGATCTTGACGAATGCCTGGATGAACGACGCCTGCTCCGCTGCGATGACGATGTCGCACGCGAGCGCGAGATTCGCACCCGCACCGGCGGCCACGCCATTGACCGCGGCGACGACGGGCTTCTCGAGATGCCGGATCGCCAGAATGAGCTGATTGTATCCCTCCACGATCGCGCCGATATCGGGCACAGGCGACCCGTCCGACGGCACGGCCTCGGCGAGGTCCTGTCCTGCGCAGAACGCGCGGCCGGCGCCGGTAATCAGGACGGCACGCACGGCGTCGGCCGCGGCCGCGGCCGTGCAGGCATCTCCTAGCTCCGCCGTCATCTGACGGTTGCAGCTGTTGAGCACCTCAGGGCGATTCAGCGTGAGGGTCAACACCCCCGCGTCCAGCTCGCGGAGGACGTGCCGGTACTCCATCTGCGCCTCGTGGATCGAGTCGTCGCCTGCCCGGCCGGATTCGAGCCGGGCGTTGCAGCTCAAACACCTACAAAATAGTAGATACGCGCGGTCGAGTCTGGCCCGGGACCGGTTATTCGGAGAGCGACACGGGTGCCTGACCCGCGGCCGCGCGCCTGGCGTTCAAGGCCACGAGACCGGTCGTCTTGAGGGTGGTCCAGCGGGCCAGCACGGCACCGAATTGGCGGCGCGCCCGGCCGCAGGCCGCCACCTCGTTGGCGGTCGGGGTCACGTCGGCCCCCTGCATCGCCATCGCGGCCGAAAGGAGCGTGATGCTTACCCCATCCAATGTTGGCGCGCGGGCGGAGCTCTCGTGACGCGGACGCTGAGGCCGCGTGCTGTCCGCCGGAGCCGGCGCAAGGGCTTCGACCTGCGCCGAGTATGCGGTGATGTCATCGCCGGACAGCGTAGCCAGACGCGTGGCGAGTGCACGCGCTTCGGTATAGGCCGCGCGGGCGGCCACCGCATCGCGGTACATCTCCCGCGACAGTCCGGCCAGGAGGGCGAGTCCCGCGGCGGGGCTCTTGACCCGGGGATCCAGCCGGAGCGTCAGCGGGCGGTTGTAACTCGCGCCATTCACCGTGAGGCGCACCGTATAGGACCCTGATGGGACCCAGGGCGCGTCCGTCAGGGGATAGGTGCGATATGGCACGGCACCTGTGCCCTCTTCGTCGCCGCCGGGAGAATCGTTACCGGTCGAAATCGGGCCGTAGCGCAGGTCCCACGTGAAACGATGCATACCGGCTTTGGCCGAGAGCACCTGTCCGGGTGCGGGCCAATAGAGGGGGAGAGCGCAGTGCATGGCGCCGGGTTTCTCCTGACAGACCCGGTCGTAGGCCTCCGGGTCGAGCGCCGGATCAGGAGTGATGACCGCGTCGTCGCTCGAGTAGGTGCGGACGACGATGCCGACCGCGTCGAGGATTTGCAGGGTGATGGGGCCCGAGGCATCGGCCGTGAGGTAGTAATCGAGGATGCCGCCTGGGGGCGGGTTCTCGCCGGCCGGGAGCTCCGGCGGCCACGGGGTGGGATCGTTGGTCGCGAAGCGGACGCGAACCGCCGGCGCCGGCTTGAACAGGAAAGCGACGGGTGCCGTCTGCGCCTGGGTCGCCTGTCTCAGCGGCGTGATATCGTCCAGAATCCAGAACCCTCGGCCGTGCGTCGCCACCACGAGATCGGAGCAGAGGCACGCGCTGTCGTCCTTGACCTGGATGTCCCGCACCGAGATGGCCGGCATGTTGAGGCGGAGGGATTGCCAGTGGTCGCCGTCGTCGAACGAGACCCAGACCTGGGTGTCGGTCGAGGCATAGAGCAGCCGCGGGGTTCTCGGATCCTCGCGGATGGAGTTGGCGACGGCGCCCGGGGCGATGCCATTGTCGATCTCCGTCCAGGTCGCACCGCCGTCGTGCGTACGCCAGAAATGCGGGCTCAGATCGTCCAGCCGAAGGGTATTGGCCGCCAGATAGGCGGTGCGGCCATCGAAGTGACCCGCATCGATGTTGAAAATGCGGGTCCACGGTTTGATCTGCTTCGGCGTGACGTCGATCCACCTGGAGCCGCCGTCCGTGGTGACATGCACGTCGCCATCGTCGGTCCCGGCCCAGAGGGTCTTTGCGATTCGTGTCGAGGGTGAGAACGCGGTGATGGTCCCTCGAGGGCCGGGGGTGACGCCGCTCGCGTACTGCCCCGCGCTAGCGGGGACCGCCCAGGTTGCGCGCGCCAGATCGGGGCTCATGCGGACCCAGCTGCGGGCGTGGTCGGTGCTCTTCCACAGCACGTTGGACGTATAGAAGAGCACACCGGGATCGATCGGTGACCACGCGATGGGCATCGTGCGGACGTTACGGCTGAAGCGGGTGCTGTCGGCGCCATCGCTGCGCCTGTCCGGGCCAAGGTAAGTGGTCTGGCCGGTCTGGCGATTGTAGAGCGAGACGTTGGTGCGCATGCTGCCGTAGACCAGATCCGGGTTCAGCGGATCCGCCGCGGCGATGCCGTATTCCTGCAGGTTGGCCGGGTGCCAATCGTGGAAGGTGATCTCGCCGTCCATCGAGCGGCTGTCGACGCAGGCGGATCCCGCGTCCTGCTGGCCGCCGCAGACGCGGTAGGGGAACGCGTTGTCGGTCGAGACGTGATACATCGCGGCGGTGGGCTGCGTGTACCACGAGCTCCAGGACTCGCCGCGATTCGCGGAGACGACGCCACCCTGGTCGGAGACGACGAGGAGGATGTTCGGATCGGTCGGGTTGATCCACGTCTTCTGGTAGTCGTCGCCGCCGGGTGCGCCACGGACGGCGGACCAGGTCCGCCCGGCGTCCTCGGTCCGCCACATCACGATGGATGAGCTGTAGACGACACGTTCATCCTTGGGGTCGACGGTGACGGTCGGCAGGTCCCCGCCGCCAATGCGGAGCAAGGGCCGGGGATCCGGAACCCGTGGCGGAGTGTTTGCGGGCGCGACGGGATCGTCGCCGGCGACATGCCAGTGCTCGCCCCCATCGTCCGATCGGTAGAAGCCGACCACGCCTGCTCCCGGGCGGGCGCCTCCCGCTGCGCTCGGA
>PLLD01000068.1 GCA_003141205.1 Gemmatimonadota bacterium | reverse complement strand
ACATTACGGCAACGAATCTGACGCTGAACGGCGCGACGGGACCCGGCGTGACGCAGCTAGGATCCCGGCAGGCGACGCTTGGTGGCTATGGGGAGGAACAGCTGAGTGTGGCGGACCGGCTGTTCCTGACCGCGGCGCTCCGGATCGATGCGGCGAGCGGGTTCGGCCGCGCCTACACCACGGCGACCTATCCGAAGGCCAGCCTGTCGTGGTTGGCTGTGAGTACCGGTGCGACGACAGTGCGGCTAAGGGGAGCGTTTGGCGCTTCGGGCGTTCAACCCACGAATGGCGCGTCGCTGCAACTGTTCACGCCGACAGTGGCCACAAATGGGGCCGGAGGCAGTCTCGTAGTCGCGAGTGACCTCGCCTGGCCGGGGGATCCGACACTTCGCCCGGAGCGATCGGAGGAGTTTGAAGGGGGGATCGACGTGGGTGGATGGGGAGATCGTCTCAGCATGGAAATCACCGGATACGCGAAGACGACCCATGACGCCTTGGTCAATGTGAATCTGGGAGAGACGTTCGGGAATCTGACGTACCAGCAGAACATCGGAGAGGTGCGAAACACGGGGCTCGAAGGGAACGTGTCGGTGGCGCTGGTACAAAGCCGGGCGTTGGCGTGGACGGCCGCCGTCAACGCGTCGCTGAATCACAATACGCTGGTATCGTTGGCGCCGGGCGTTTCGGCGCAGACGGTAAGTCTATATCCGTCCGAGCTGCGTCAGGCCGTCGGCTATCCGTTGTATGGCATCTGGGCCCAGCACGTGGCCTATGCCGATGCGAACCGAGACGGAATCATCGAGTCGAGCGAGGTCACGCTCGCCGATTCCGCGACGTACGATGGACCGAGCTTGCCTACGCAGGAAGTGTCGCTGTCGAGCCATTTGGCACTTTGGCGAGGAGCGGTGACGATAAATGGGTTGGCGGACTATCGAGGCGGTTACCGCGTCGCGAACGCCGTGGGCTATACGGCCGACCGGGTCGGGAATCCCCGACAAGCAAACGATCCGGTAGCGCCGCTCTGGCTGCAGGCGCGCGCAGTAGTCGATGCTGGGACCAGCGATTTCAACTCGCTGGACGTGGAAGACGGCTCGTTCATACGAGTCCGGGAGATATCGGTGACGTATGCGGCACCGCGTTTATGGGTGCGTGCGCTCAGACTGGAGAGCCTGACGGTGACGGGGGCGGTGCGAAATCTCGCGCTGTGGACGCGCTACACGGGGGTCGACCCCGAGGTCAGCAACGCGTTCGGCAGCAATATCCAGTCTGCTCAGACCAGCGGAGGTGCCGTCGCCAACAACGACGTGCGAGAGGATTTTGGCACCGTCCCGCTGGCACGCTATTGGGTGGTGCGGCTCAACCTGGGGCTTTAGGCGATGCGTCTGCGACCAATGGTGCTCGGGCTGTTCGTCATGGCGCTCCCCGGATGCCGTCCGGGCGATGTCCTGAGCGTGCCGGCGCCACTCGGTGTTCAGGCGGGCGGCGTCCTCGCCAACCAGGCCGGGGCGGAGAGCGTATTCAACGGTGCGAAAGGCCAGTTCTTCTACGCGGCGGACGGACCGTATTACGTTAGTCCGCTGATGTGGACCGGTCTGCTGACCGACGAGCTTGCGTTCAGCGGGTACGCGTTCTACGGAGTCTTCGCCGGCGTCGACGCGCGAGTCACGGCGGCCGGTGGAGGGTTCTACAGTGAGTTTTACACCGACGACGCCTGGGGCGGGCTGTTGCACGCGCGGTCGGCGTTGTTAGTAGCCGTTCCGGGACTCAAGCAGTACGAGCCGGCGAGCGGGCAAAGCCGCGTGGGTGAGGCGCTGGCGCTCGTGGGGTACGCGGAGGTATTGGTCGCGGAATCGTATTGCGCGGGGACGCCGCTCGATGCGGTGGTACCCGGCGGAGGAATTCAGTACGGGAACCCGCTGACGACGGACTCGCTCCTCGGAACGGCTGTGGCACATTTCGACTCGGCGCTCGCGGCGGCGAGTGGCGACGCGGACGTGCAGGGACTCGCGAGCGTCGGACTGGGACGTGCCCTCCTCGACCGGGGACAGTATGCCGCGGCGGCCCTGGCGACGGCGGACGTGCCGACAAGCTTCGTGTACAACGCGGTGCTCCAGCCCAACGAGAACTCGACGCCCTATACCGCCAGCATGTATGCGGATGCGGTGCAGAGCAGCTTCTCGCGAATCTTCACGGCCGGAGATCGGGAGGGAGGAAATGGGATCGACTTCATCTCGGCGCACGATCCGCGGTTGACGTTCGATACCACCTACCAGACCCTCGATGGCGTCTACGGAGGAGTGCTGCCGGGAACGTGGTACTTGCCGCTGAAGTTTTCGGTGGACCTGGCGGATATCCCGTTGGCGACGGGGATCGAAGCGCGGCTCATTGAGGCGGAGAGTCAGCTGCCAGGAAGTCCCGGAACGTGGCTCACCGACCTGAATACCTTACGGACCGGCGGTTGTAGTGGCTCGGGAGATTCAACGTGCACCATCGGGAGCGGCAAGGTCACGAGCCAGACGACAGGGTTGCAGCCGCTTGCCGATCCGGGGAGCGACAGCGCGCGCGTGAGCCTCATGTTTCGGGAGCGGGCGTTCTGGCTGTATGGGACCGGTACGCGACTTGGGGATCTCCGGCGGTTGATCCGGCAGTATGGGCGGGATCAGAGCACTGTGTTCCCGACCGGGGCCTATGCGAACGGCAATAACCCGAATCTGCCAACGCCACTGCCGAATTACGGAGCGGATGTGGATCTGACGCTGCCGACGCCCGCGGGTGGGGTGACGATCACGAATCCGAATTACAAGGGGTGCCTCACGTCGACGAAGACGGCGTAGGTGGACGCGATCCGGCATGATAGGATTGCGCATCGCCTCACCGCGCGATGGGTACTCGTGGCTGTTGGTGGCGTGTTGTCGGTAGGGCATCCGCATGCCGCGCGCGCACAGAGCGTGCCCGATGCGAATTTCGTCGCGATCGGCAAACTAGCCCCCGATTTCCTGCTTTCACGCATCTTGAATTTCCCTCGCACGCGTGCGCATCTGTCTGATTTCGCGGGGAAGGCACTCATCCTCGACTTCTGGGCGACCTACTGCTCGCCTTGCGTTGGGTCCATGCCGGACATGATCGCGTTCCAGCACCGATTTGCCGGACAGGTGCAGTTCATGCTGATCGGTCCGGAAGGCGATTCGACGGTTCAAGCCTTTTTCGTCCGGAAGCCGGAGCTCCGTCTTCCCATCGCGGCCGACCGGTACTTGTACGACACGCTCGCGAACCGTTTCGGGATCCCAGGGCTAGGGTCATACGTGTGGATCGACAATGGCGGTATCGTCCGTGCCGTAACCGATCACGACCAAGTGACGGCGGAGCATATCCAGGCGCTGATCGACGGACGGCCGCTGAGTCTTCCTTCCACGGTCGGGTACGGCGCACCCGCACTGTTGCAGAGTCAGCTGCCTTTCCTGGTCGCCAACAATGGCTCAGCCGCGGTATCCGGGCTCCGGTTTCACTCAGTGCTGACGGGTGCCCTTGCAGGCAGCAATTCATACTCCACCACTACGGGAGATGGGCCATACAAGGGGCGGCGGTTCTTTGCGGTCAATATGCCTATCGAATCTCTCTATCAAGACGCGTACTCGCGCGGATTCCTGGGCTATTCCTACGTTCGGACACGACTCGAGGTCGCCGACACATCGCGCTATGTCTGGGGCTCCAACGCGACCGCATATTGTTACGAGTTGATCGTGCCGGCCGAATTCGCCAAGCAGCAGCAGACGCTGATGCGCCAGGATTTGGATCGGTATTTCGGCACCACCGCGCACATCGAGAAGCGACACGTGAAGGTGTATGTGTTGACGCGCACGAATTACCCCGCGGTTTCGCTCCCGCCTCTTGAGCCTGTCGACTCATCCACCGCCGCCGCGGGATTTCCCCAAGGCGACGGTCACCTCCGCATCCCCGGATCGTTCTTCTACACGCTCCAGCAACTCCTTGAGCGGATGCTGAAAGTCCCCGTGGTGGACGAAACGGGTATTGCCGGCACGGTAGACCTTGGATACGACTACACGCAATTGCCCAATGAGCTCAAAGGGGTCGACGCCTATCGGCGCGCGCTCGCGAAGCACGGGCTTGACCTCGTAGAGGCAGAGCGCGACGTTGACTTCCTCGTGATTCGGGAGCGGGCACCGGCGCAATAGCGGGGTGCACTACGTCAACGAATACGGCGTAGCGAAGGGAAATCAGCCGCGATGCGATGTGACGGAGCGGCTATCGCGGTGTAACGACACGAAAGCCCGCATCACGAGCACGACATCGACGACTAACCCGATCCCCATACCCCACATCATTACGGTGTCAGATACCCGCATGGTCGTTCTCCTGATTGATAAATAGTTGCGCTCTTGTACTCAAAGCGAAACCTGTCACCGCGATAGCGGTCGATAGATGATAAGCGTGCTGTACTACGAGCACATCGTGTCTTGCATCACCGGTGAGAATCGCACCATATGCGACCGCCGCAAAATTGATTGTGAAGAGGGTTGCTTGAAACAGCGTGTGGAAACTGGCCATCGACCGGAGTTTCGCTGACACATCCTGTAGCTCCGTTAGCGTCAGAGTGCATAGAGACAGCGCAAAGAAGAGAAGCTCACGTGACGCAGTCACCTGCGTCCCGCTGCGATTTAAGACGATGTGGTGAACAAGGATCCAGAGGATGAGCGGCAGCAACACCAGCACGCACGTCCAAAACCATATCTCTATACGATGACGATACATGCACCGAGTGTACCGGGCCGGCGTCAGCGAAACGTCCGCGCTGCATGAGCGGCGCTATTCCTCCTCGTCATCCGCCTCGCTAGCTGGGAGATCGCGGAACAGCGCGGCAACATCGAGTCTGAGCGCTGCGGCATCGGGCGGCGCCGATGACGGTCGCCACGTGAGCGTGTCCGATACGACAGTCCCCTCGCGGTCGCTAGGACGCCAGACGTGAATGGTCCGCGCGCGCGCATCCCCAACCCAGTACTCCTCGACGCCATAGCGCCGGTAGAGGTCGCGCTTGATCACCAGATCCCGGCGCCGCGAGCTCGGTGACAGGATCTCGACCGCGAGGAGGAGATGCTTGACCGCCTTCCATTGCCCGATCGACAGATCCTCTCGCCGGACCATAAACAGGTCCGGTTGAACCAGCGTGTGCGTGGTCCACGAGATGTCGGCGGGTGAATACATCAGGGTATCTGCCTGACCGAACTGCTCCAGATAGTGCGCGAGTCGGCGGTACAGCCGGCCGCCCACCGACTGATGCGGCATGCCGGGAGACGGCGTCACGTGCAGGACCCCGTCGATGACCTCGTACCGGTTCCCGTCGTCGGGCAACAGCCGCCGCGCCATCTCGGCCGTCCACATTTGGGGCACCATGTTCGGCATTGCCATAGGATGCTCGGCGGAGAGAATGAGATGCAAGGGGACACGGCGCGAAGGATGCAACACGGCCGTCGCCGGAATCGCCATCTTCTCCGTCCAAAGCGACATCACTTTTAATCTATTATCGGATTTCAGATATCTATCCGAACACCACACCGCTCTGGTCGGGGACTACTTCTAGAACGCCTGCCCAATCGAGAGGTGCAGCGCCAGCACATTGAAAATGCCTGGGGGGCGGAACGCCTGACGCACGGTCGACAGCTCGACGATCGTTGCCGCGCGACCGGTATTCACCTGCGTCACGACCGGAATCGCGCGCGCGCCCGCGGGGTTGTACCCAAGGTCAAGGCGAATCGGCCCGACGGCGGAGTAGTACCGCAGCCCCGCGCCCGGCGTGATGGCGCTCTGCCCACTCGTCGCGAAATTGAGCGTGTTCTGCCCGACGACCCCCGCGTCGACAAACGCCGCGCCACCGATCGGTCCGATGATCGGATACCGCCACTCGACACTCCCCTCGACGTACCGATTTCCCCCCAACGGGCGCGGTGTGAATGCGGAGTTGGGGATCTTGAGCGTCTTGCCCCCCGAGACATACGTGCCATTCGGATTGCACGTCGCCGGATCGATCGGCAAGCCGCACACCGTCGCGAGCACGCTATCGGAGATCGTCAGGACCTCGGGGCCCAGCTGGTTCTCCGGGAAGCCGCGAACGGATTGCGCGCCGCCGACGTAAAACCGCGTCCGCGGGTGGAGCGCGCCGGTGTCGATTCCGCCGTGGATCGCGCCGACCCAGCCGGCCTCGGCATGGAACGCGAGGACCGACCGGCCGGGCAGCGGCCGGTACACGGACGCCGAGGCAAAGGCGCGATCGTAGCGGTAATCCGAGAGCGTGTATTGCGATGCGTGCTGCAGCTCGACCTTCACGATGGCTCCCCGATGCGGTGACAGCGAGCCATCGGTCGCATCCCACGTGCCGGACAGCGTGACGGGAGAAAGGGCGTGCCGCCCTTGCAGCAGGCCGAGGGTGGGCGCGTCGCACGCGCCGTAATTGACGCAGAAATACACTTGGCTCGCGCTGACCTGAGTGAGCTCGTAGCGATACGCCAGGCTCGCGCGGAGGCGGTCGGCCAACCGGCGGGTGAATGACCCCTGCACGCCATATCCGTTGTCGACGTATACGCCCGGAAAACTCCTGCGGTGGTCGAAGAGCCCCCCCGCGGCCGAGTTTTCCGGGCTACCGAGCCACGGTTGGAGGACGCCGACGCCCAGCTCGTAGGTCGGCTGGAGATACTTGCCCGTATTCAGCGGATCGTCTCTCTGCGCCAGCCCGGCCACGTCGTAAAAGGGAACGTGGTTATCGAGGGCGGTCGCGAACAGGTTGCCCACTGTTGCGTTGAGTGTCAGCTGGCGCGCGTTCCCGAGGAAATTGTAGTTCGTGTATTGCCCGCCAACCTGCAGGAAATTGATCTGCGTGAGGCCGATCGTGCCCTGTACGGAGCGCAGCGGCGCTTCCGTCACCGTCACCTGGATCTGCTTCACGCTGTCGGGATGCAGGCTATCCGGGGCGAACGTGATCGACGCTCGTCGGAATAGATTCGATTCGTACAGCGCGCGTTGGCTCCGGTCGACATCGTCGTGCAGAAGGAGGTGACCCGGTTGCAGCGACAGGCCGTGGCGAATGGTCACCGAGTCGATGTGCACGTTGCCGGACACGTGAATGCCGCCGACGATCGCCTTTTTCCGCGGCACGGCCGTGAATCGCACCGCCGCGGTGTCGATCGCCGACGTGTCGTAGGTCACCGTATCCGACATGATGGCCGTGTCGACGGTCGCGTCCGCATATCCCCTGCGCCAGAGCGCTGTGAGGATGCTTGCATGCGTGGAGTCGAGCGTGAAGAGATTGATCGGCGCCCCAACGCGGACGCGGAGGAGGCGCTTCCACTGGCGCGGGGCGAAGAGCGACTCCGGGACAGCAGTGAGGGTCGAGACGATTGTCGCGGGCCCGCGGTGCACGACGAAGGTGACCTTCACCTCGGGGGCCGCGGGCGGTGACACGATCGTGTCCGCGACCGCGTCCCGGTAGCCCCGCTGCCAGTAGTAGATCTGGATCCGCAGGATGTCGCTCGACAGCTCGGTGCGGTCGAGGTAGTCCTTCTCGTAAAAGAGATGCGACTTCGAGACCAGGCAGAACGGGGTGAGCAGAATGCTCT